>CALMQD010000478.1 GCA_937871415.1 uncultured Phycisphaerales bacterium
AAGCCACGATCTGTCTCTGGTACGAGGGCGGCGCTGAAGAAGCCGCTGAATTCTACGCAAAGACGTTTCCCAACAGCCGGGTTGGGAAGATCAGCCACGCGCCCGCCGACTACCCAGACGGCAAGGCCGGTCAGATAATCACCGTCGAGTTCACCGTGCTCGGAATCGACTGCGTCGGGTTGAACGGTGGCCCGCAGTTCCACCACAGCGAGGCGTTCTCCTTCCAAGTGGCCACGGCCGACCAAGCCGAGACCGATCGCTACTGGAACGCGATCGTGGGTAGCGGCGGCGAGGAAAGCCAGTGCGGCTGGTGCAAGGACAAGTGGGGCGTGTCGTGGCAGATCACGCCGTCGGTGCTGCTGAGCGCGGTCACGGGTTCCGATCGAGCCGCGGCGAAGCGGGCGTTTACGGCGATGATGGGGATGGGGAAGATCGATGTGGCGGCGATCGAGGCCGCGGTGCGGGGGTGAAGGGCGCGGCGAACCGCGTGCTGAAGCGGTCCGGAGGCGCGGCGCGCCTCGGGAGCCCAGCACCGGTTGGGCGTGGCGTGAAGGCCGGGGATTCTGCGATCGCGGGTTACTTCAACAAGCGCGTGTCCATCGGCGTCTCGACCACGCGGGCGCGGACGAGGCGGACGGTGTAGGCGCGGGCGGTGGGGCGCGAAGTGACGGCGCAGTGAATGCGGCGGCCGATGAAGTGGATGGCGGCCCAGTCGTCGGCGGCAACGCCGGAAGGAAGGTCGCGGCGGAGCATGGCCCGGTGGTAGACGTCGCGACGGTCGGACTCGCCGTCGTAGTGCGGGCAGGCACTGCCGGGGAGCAAGCCCAGGCCGTCGGGAAGCGCGGAGAGCGGGCGGCCGAAGGAGTCGGTGACGCCGCCCCGGAACCAGCAGATCATGCCGGCGGAGACGCCGGTCAGGACGACGCCGGCGTTCCACGCGCGGCGGAGGAGGCGGTCGATGCCGTGCAGGCGCCAGAGCGCGAGGGCGTTGGCGGTGTTGCCGCCACCGACGTAGATGAGGTCCTGGCCCGCGAGGTAGTCGGCGAGTGAGCGCGTGTCGTGCTCGCGGCGGAACAGGGGGAGGTGAGACGGGACGGCGCGGGCGCGGAAGGCACGGTGGAAACGCTCGATGTTGAAGGGGTTGTCGCCGCTGGCGGTGGGGATAAAGCAGACCCTGGGCTTGCGCTTGCGGGTAAGACGGAGTGCGTAGTCGTCGAGGCGGGTGTCGTGCGGATCGACGAGGAATCCGCCGCCGCCGAGGACCACGATGTGCCGTGTGGGAGGCATGTTACGAGGAGGTTAGCCGAATGGCGGCGAGGGACGGAGCTTGCTTTCGGCGCGGATGAGTTAGGATGCGCGGCATGGGCAACAAGATGGTGGGCAGGAAGCGGACGGGCACTCGAACACGAAGTTGTGGTCGGTCGAGCGCCGCCCACGCCCGCGCCAAGGGGCGTGCTCCATCGCAATCGCCCGCGGACCGGGCGTTGCGCGATCTGAAGCCGGCGGCGGACAGGATCGATGCACGGATCGCGGAACTTCGCGCTTCGGGGGTCGGGGCGTGGCGGGGCGACGTGCTGGCCCGAGTTCGGAGCGTGATACTTCAGGCCGCGCCCGGCGTAGTTGAAGAGTGGAAGTGGGATGTTCCGGTGTGGTCGATTGCCCGGCCGCCGGGCAAGTCGGGCGCGGCGGGCAAGCCGGCGATCATCTGCACGGGGGAGACGTACAAGAGCGTCGTCAAGCTGACCTTTGCGAGCGGGGCGGCGCTGCGTGACCCGGCGGGGCTGTTCAACTCCAGCCTGGAAGGGCGCACGAGGCGTGCGTTGGACATTCGCGAGAGTGACAGGATCAATGAGAAGGCGCTTCGCGCGCTCGTGCGCGAGGCGGCCGCGCTCGCTGCGCCGGCGGCGACAAAGGAGCGAAAGACACCGACAAGCAAACGGGCGGCCGCCGCGGGTGGTGACGCCCATGCGAAGGCCGGTCCGGTGCGGCTGCTGTCGGGGGGCAATCCGCAGATCGCCAAAGGCGAGGGCGCGGGGCCGGTGCGTGCGTACATCGCGGCGATGCCGGGGTGGAAGCGCGAGATGGGGACGCGGCTGGACGCCTTGATGGAGCGCGGGGTGAAGACGCCGCCGGGCGTGCGCCGGGCGGTGAAGTGGAACTCGCCGTTCTACGGCGTGGAGGGAGAGCCGTTCAGGGGCTGGTTCGCGAGTTTCCACTGCTTCGAGAAGTACATCAAGGTGGCGTTCTTCCGCGGGGCGATGCTCCATCCGCCGCCGCCGGGAAGGTCGAAGAACGATGATGTGCGCTACCTGGACATTCGCGAAGAGGATGTGGCGGGGTTTGATGAGGCGCGGTTCACGGCATGGGCGAGGCAGGCGAGCGCGATGGAGGGCTGGAACGGGAAGTGAGCACGCTGCGGCGGCGCTTCTCGGGGATTCGACGCCGCGCAGGGCTTCGCCCCCGCACCCCGGGGTGCTGAGCCCTGGGTACGGCGGCGAATAATGGATCGCACTAGCGTGCTGCGCGGCGAGTGAACCTT
>CALMQD010000479.1 GCA_937871415.1 uncultured Phycisphaerales bacterium
TCCCCGAGGCCTCTGGGAGGGCCCCTCGCGCCCCGACGCCCGACCCCGCTACACTCCCCGCCATTCATCCGTTGGGGAGTAGTTCCCGCGTTGTATCGCGGGCCCGTGGGTCGTCAGCACGGCGGAAAACCGCCCGGCCACGAGCGTTCGGCCAACCGCCGTTCGAGCAAGACCAACGTCCAACCCCGCCGCGCGGAACGCCCGTCGCGGCTCGGAGGGCGTTCATGTCTGCTCTGGTGGGTGCCGTCTTGCCTTCTTTCCTGAGCCTCGCCCAGTCGTCCCCGGATCCCGAATCGCTCCGCCTCTGGGCCTACGCGGGCTTCATCGGGCTGGTGCTGGTGTTCCTGGCGCTGGACCTGGGCGTGTTTCACCGCGAAGCCCACGTCGTGAGCATGAAGGAAGCGATCACCTGGTCGGTGATCTGGCTCACGTGCGGCCTGTCGTTCGCCGGATTCGTGTACTTCGCCTATGAGCACCACTGGCTCGGCCTGGGCCTGAACACGCCGATGTACAACCCGGCTTCGGCCGGCGGCGCGTCGGGCGATCTCATCGTCCAGGGCACGGTCAACGGCCGAGCCGCGGCGAGCCAGTACCTCACCGGATATGTCGTTGAGAAGTCGCTCGCGATGGACAACATCTTTGTCATCGCGCTCATCTTCTCCTTCTTTGCCGTGCCCCCGAAGTACCAGCACCGGGTGCTGTTCTGGGGGATCATCGGCGCGCTGCTGATGCGCGGGGGGATGATCTTCCTCGGCTCCGAACTCATCCTCCGCTACCAGTGGATCCTCATCTTCTTTGGCGCGTTCCTGCTCCTCACCGCCCTCAAGATGGCCCTCATCAAGGGTCACGACGACGTCAGCCAGAACCGCGCCGTGCGCCTGGCGCGGCGGTTGTTCCCGACCGTCGACTTCTACGACGGGCAGCGCTTCTTCACGCGTCGCACGCTCAAGCCGACCTACAGCCGCGACGCGCGGGGACGCGAGGTCATGGACCCGCCCCCGCCGGGCTCCCTGAGCGCCCGCTGGGCGATCACCCCGCTCTTCCTTGCGCTGCTCCTTGTCGAGATCACCGACCTGGTGTTCGCCGTCGACTCGATCCCCGCGATCTTCGCCATCACGCCCGACCCGTTCATCGTTTTCACGAGCAACATCTTCGCGATCCTGGGCCTGCGCTCGCTGTACTTCTGCCTCGCCGTCCTCATCACCCGCTTCCGATTCCTCAAGCCGGCGCTCATCCTCATCCTCGCCTTCGTGGGCGTGAAACTCCTGCTCCTGTCCCTCCCGCCCTACCTGCACCGGATCGTCGGCGTGCTCGGCTTCACGGCCGAACCGCTCGAGCCCGTCAAGGTCGACACCGCCCTCTCGCTGCTCGTGGTCGTCGGGGTGCTGGCGGCGGCCACCGTCGCGTCGATCGTGTTCCCGCGGTCCGGCGCGAAGCACGCCTGACGATGCGCCGCGCCGGCGCCCGTGCCGCTATGCTGAGCCCAGACCATGGTCACCATCTGGATCGTCTTCATCCTCTTCGTGCTGGTGATGCTCGCGCTGGACCTGGGCGTCTTCAACCGCAAGGCGCACGTCATCTCCTCCAGGGAAGCGGTGCGCTGGGTTGCCTTCTTCGTGTCGCTGGCGCTGGTCTTCAACGTCGCCGTCTACTTCATCTACTCGAAGAACTGGATGGGCATGGGGGACCAGTACCGGTCGATCATCCAGCGCGACGCGACGCGCCGCAGCGCCGCGATGCACGCCGAATCCGCCGGTCACGGCTCGGCCGCGCCGGGCGGGATGGTGAGCCCGGCGCCCGGCCCGTCGGTGACGCCCGGCGCATCTCCCAGCGCCCGCGAGGCGAACCCCGCCGACGAGGCCGATCGCGCCGAGGTCGAATCCGCCGTCGCCAAGTACTCCCCGCACCGCCTGGGCATGCGCGCCGCGGGCGAGTTCTTCGCCGGCTGGCTCACCGAGTACTCCCTTTCGGTCGACAACATCTTCGTCATCTCGCTGCTCTTTACGTTCTTCTCCGTGCCCGCCAAGTTCCAGCACCGCGTGCTGTTCTGGGGCATCCTGGGCGCGTTGATCTTCCGCGGCCTGATGATCGGCGTCGGGGCCGAGGTCGTGCGGCACGCCGAGTGGGTCCTGCTCCTCTTCGGCGCCTTCCTGTTCATCCAGGGCGTCAAACTCCTCAAGCCCAAGGACGACGAGTTCGACCCCGAGAAGAGCCGCATCATCCGCTGGACGCGGAAACTCGTCCCGGTCTCGACGTCGTACGACGGCTCGAACTTCTTCACCCGCATCGACGGCCGGCGATTTGCCACCCCGCTGTTCCTGGTGCTCGTCGTCGTCGAGTTCACCGACGTGGTCTTCGCCGTCGACTCGATCCCCGCGATCTTCGGCATCACGCGCGACCCGTTCCTGATTTTCACTTCGAACGTCTTCGCGATCATGGGCCTGCGATCGCTGTACTTTGCGCTCGCCAGCCTGCTCGACAAGTTCCATTATCTGCACTACAGCCTCGCGGTGATCCTCGCGGGCGTGGGCGTGAAGATGCTCGTCGAGAACGCGCACCACGCGCGGATCCTGGGCAAGGTGCTGCCCGACAGCGCCGTCGCCTGGCTGCCCGAGCACGCGATCCACGTGCCGACCGCGGTGTCGCTGGGCGGGATTGTGATCTCGCTCGCCGCCGGCATGGCCGCGTCGCTGGTCTATGCCGAGAAGCACCCGGGCAAGCCCGGCGCGCCGGCGAAAGACGGCTCCGCGCACTGACCTTCCGGACCGCCCGGCCCGGTCGAGGTCACCGGGCCTGTTTGTTCAGGGCCGCGTCGGTCACCGTGCTCCAGCCGTCGTACACCCCGCCGTGCTTGGCCACCAGGTCGACCAAGAGGTCCGAGCAGGCGTGGACGCCCTGGGGTTCGAGCGTCATCTTCCGGGTCAGTTCGAGCATCACGGGCAGGTCGCCCGCCTCGGGGCTGCGTTCGAGGCGCGAGATCTCGAACCCGTTCCGCGCGGCGTGCCGGGCCAGTCTGCCCGCACTCTCCTCGTCGTGCATGAACAGGCAGAACTCCACCGGGCGCGCCCGCGTCAGGTCGTTGCCGCCGCCCGCGATCTGGTGCAGCAGCATTTCGTCCATGGTCCACTGGCGCTGCTTGGGCGTGGGAAGCAGGGCGCGGTACTCGCGCCACTGCGGGTCGGCGCAGGCGGCGCACTCGTGCTCGCGCTTGCCCAGGCGGGCCGCGACGATTTCGGCCGCCCTCTCTGCACTGTTCTCTGGAAGATAAAAGCACAGCCGGATCGCGCCGTCGCCGCGCAGGCGCGCGACGTGCAGCCCCTTGGCCTTCTTGGCAAGTTCGTCGACCAGGCGGTTCTCCACCTCGCCGAACGCCTCGACCTCGTGCTCGGCGCCGAAACCGCCGGGACCGGGATCAACAAAGGGCACACTGACCCACAGCACGACCGGCTTGGCGACGGAGTTCCACCGTTCCTCGTACGCGAGATTCACCAGCGCGAACTTGCTCTTGGTCTTCAGGTCCGTCGGGTACGTAATCCACTGGTCTTCCATGGCGCTTCCCTGGGTGTGGAGCGGGCTTGATGTATCTCCTCATGTTACAAAGCCACCACGTGCCGGCCAATGCCTGGCCCGCTTATCGATCGCGCAGATCGGCGCGTTCTGGAATCAAGTGCCGGCGCGCGAGCCCGCGCCCGTCGCTTACCCGGGGAAATCGAGTCTCCGCTCCCCAAACTCGATCCTCATCGCCCTCTTCGTCATGAGCAGCGTCTCTTCCGCCACCACGTTGGCCTTCTTCACCCCGCGCCGGATCACCTCGATCACCCGCGCCTCGCCCTCGGGCGATTCCAGTTTCTCGCGGCGCTTCCGCATCGGATCGATGATCGCGTTG
>CALMQD010000480.1 GCA_937871415.1 uncultured Phycisphaerales bacterium
CTGAGCGGTTGCGCCGCGCGCGCCGGCCCCGGCTCGCCGCGGGAGTCGGGGGCCGGGGGCGCATCGGCGCAAGGCGGGGGAGAGATTCCGACGACCCGCGCCGGGGCGGGGGCAACGGGCCCGGACGCGGCGGCGGTGATCCTCAAACGCGTGGGCCCGGAGGTCGATTCGGTCGAGCCCTGGAGTTACGCGGGACGCAGCGGACTGTTCATCCGCACGCGGCACTACCGGCTCTTCACGACGCAGGCCGACGGGCTCGTGGTCGATCAACTGCCGCGGTTCCTGGAGAGCGCCCTCACGCGCTACCGGCGCGTGATGCTCGAACGCGAGGAGGAAGCGCTCCCCGCGCCCGAACTCTGCATGGACGTCATGGTCTTCAGCGACCGCGCTCAGTGGGAGCGATTCACGCGGCAACTTACGGGCGAGCAGTCTTCAAGGCTCCTGGCGATCGATCGCGGCGGGTACGCGTGGGGCGGCAAAGGCGTGCTGTTCGACATCGGCGAGGCCGACACGTACCGCATCGCGGCGCACGAGGGGTGGCACCAGTATGCGCAGCGCGTCTTTCGATCGGCGCTGCCGCGCTGGCTGGATGAGACGATCGCCACCGGCATGGAAGGGCACGCCTGGCAGACCGGTTCGGGCGGGCCGTCGGTGGTTTTCGACGCCCGCGACAACCCGGAGCGGCGCGAGACGCTGTCGCGCCTCGTGCGCGAGGGGAAGGCCCGGTCGCTGAGCGACTTCCTCGAGCGCGAGCCCCCGACCGGGGCCGGCGCGGACGAGTACTACGCGCACGCGTGGGCGCTGCGCCTGTTCCTGGAGGCCGACCCCGCGCGGCGCGAGGCGGTGGTGCGTGTGCTGCGCGACGCCGCGGCGGGCACGCTCGACCGCACCGTCGCGTCGGCTCTCGAAGCGCGCGTGAAAGACCGCACGCAGCGCACTTCGCTCGGCGAGCGTCGCGGGTCGGCCGTCTTCACGGCGTACCTGGGGGAACCGGAGGCGCTGGACGGGCCGTTCGCGGCGTTCTGCCGGCGGCTGTCGGGAGAGTAAAGCGGCGGGGAGATGGCATCGAATCGGGAGCGGACCGCATCACTCGCCGGCCGCGGCGAGGACCGGCGTCTCGCCGTGCCCGGTCGTGGGCGGAACGCCCATGTACGCGAGCGCCCGCTCGACAAAGCGCCGGGCGACAGGACCCGCGACCATCGCGCCGTAGTACCGGTTGGCGCGCACCAGCGCCGGGCCCGGGTCGTCCACGACGACCAGCACGACGATGCGCGGGTTCTCGACCGGCGCACCGCAGATGAACGAAACGTTGTACTGCCCGACGAAGTAACCGGCGCTGCCGCGCGGCATCTTCACGCCCTTGGGGCGGGGCGGGAGCGGGATCTGGGCCGTGCCGGACTTGCCGAAGGCGTCGTAACGGAACTCGCTCGACTCGTTCTTGAGGACCTTGCGTTCGAGGGCCTCGGTCACGCCGCACATCGTGCGACGCGTGAGCAGCGCAACATCGGGCGGGAGGACGCGCTTCGCGGCCAGGCTGTCCCGGTCGGAGGGGACGGCCAGCAGGCTCGCGGGCGGCAGTGTTCCCGCCTGGTCTCCCTGGCGAGCAAAGACGGAGAAGGCGCGGACCATCTGCAGCGGGGTGACGGCGACTTCGTAGCCCATGGCGACCGAGGACTGCGTGTAGTTCGTCCAGTTCTTCAGGGCCGTGACGCGCCCGCTGCTCTCGCCCGGCAGGCCGAGCTTCACCGGCGAGCCGAAGCCGAAGCCCCGCACCGCGTCGTGCATCTGCTGGAACGACATACGGGCGGTGCCCTTGGTCATGCCGATGTTCGACGAGTTGACGAGCACGTCGGTCCACTTCTGCTCGCCGCGCGCGGCGACGTCGGTGATCTGGCGCCCGAAGGGCGTTCGCCACGAACCGTTCTCGGTGTCGAACATCTCGTTGGGCTTGGCGAGCCCCAGCGCCGTGACCGTCGACCACATGAAAGGCTTGAATGTCGAGCCCGGCTCGTAGATGTCCTCGACGCAGCGGTTGCGCGCGAGGGCGGGGTCCTTGGAGCGCCCGGCGTCGGACTTGATCGTGCGGTAGCGGGGTCGCGAGCCGGCGGGCTCCTGGCCGATCGGATGGTCCCACTTGTACTCGACCGCGCCCGGCACGTCGCGCACGATGTCGACCATCGCCAGCACTTCGCCCGTGTGCGGGTCCATGGCGACCAGGCGTCCCCCCGCGGCGTCGGCGACGCCGATGCCGTTCTCGAGCTCCTGCTGCGCAATGTTCTGGAGTTCCAGATCGATCGAGAGGTCGACGTCGGCGCCGCGCCGGGGCGCGACGAAGCCCGTCTCCTCGACCCACAGCGGCCGGTTGAGCGCGTCGGTGACGTTGCGCATCATGCCGTCCGTAGGACGGACGGACTTGTCGACCATCTTCTCGACGCCCAGGAGGCCGTCGTGGTCGATGCCGACCTTGCCCAGCAGTTGGGCCGCGAGCTCGTCGGCGGGGGCCTCGCGCACGGCTCGGGTTTCGAGGTGCACGCCGGGGATCTTCAGCCCCTTGACGGCGGCGACCTGCCAGTCCTCGAGCACGCCCGTGACCGAGACGTAGCGTGAGAACCCGTTCTTCGGGTCGTTGGACGGGTCGTTGTCGGCGAGCCTTGCGGCGCGGTCCGCGTTGGCGCTCATCTTCGGGACGATGCGCGCGGCGAGAGTCGGCACCTCGATGCCGGTGGCGTCGGCGAGCCTGGCGAGCGCCTCGCTCGGCGGGTTGGGGAAGACGTACGGGTCGACGAAGACGCGATAGCCGAAGCGCGAGGCCGAGAGGAGCCGCCCGCGCCGATCGCGGATGTCGCCGCGCACGCCCGGCTCGATCTGCTTGACGGTGCGGTCGTCGATGAACCTCGCCAGTTTCGCCCCCGGGTGCACCTGCAACTGCACGACGCGCCCGAGCACCGCGACCAGGCAGAGCGAGAGCGCGATGGCGACGATCCGCAGCGTCCAATCGGCGCGGTCTCGGGGCGGGAGGGCGGCGGGAGCCTCGCCGGCGGCTTCAACCGCGGTGGCGGGCGCTGGTTCCTGGAGAGTGGCTGTCGCGGTCATAGGGGCGGAGCGTGGTGCAGGGTGGCTGGCGAGCCGGTGTTCCAGACCGGCGGACCGAAGATTGAACCGGGGCATGCTCCGCACGCGGCGTGCCAGACCGGCACGTTCTCCCGTGGCAATGGGTCAGGGCGACGGCGCTTCAACGATCGTCACGCTCCGCTCGATCTCGCGCTGCGCGTATTCCGTCAGGCGGTGCACGCCGATGGGCTCCATCGGGCCCATCGACTCGATCTTCTGCGCAACGACCCACGGCTGCGTCCGCTCCGCGATCTCGATGCGCAGCATCCACAGTTCCCGGTCATGCTCGGCGACGCGGCGCTGAACGGCGGCGAGTTCGTGGGCCGCCTGGATGCGCAACTGCCGGGTCGTCAGCAACCCGACGCCGATGACGCCGACACCCAGGATGAGCACGCACAACTTGGCGAACACGGTGGACCCCTGTGCACTCGGGCGAAGGAAGCGGACCGGATCAGCGGGCGGCGGCCTGCGAAGGGATCTTCAAGACCGTGCCCGCGGGGATGTTGTCCGGGTCGTCGATGACGTCCTTGTTGGCTTCCACAAGTTCGTGCCAGCGTCGGGCCGAGCCGAGGGTCTTCTGTGCCACCACCGACAGCACGTCGCCGCGCTGCATGGTGTAAGTCTTGCCGGCGGGCTTGGCGGGCGCAGGGTTCTCGGCGATGGCCGGACGGCCCTGACCGGGGGCGGGCGTCGCGCCCGGAACCGGCGGAGTGGTCGTCGCGCCGGGGCGGGCCTGCTCGGGCAGGATCGCCTTGCCCAGCAGCACGTCCTTGGGCGGGAAAGTCAGCGTGACGCCCTCGCGCACCGAGCCGTTGGCCCCGATCTTGCCCTTGTTGAAGTCGCGGAGCTTGGACCACATGTTGCCGTCGCCGTAGATCTCCTGGGCGATGGCGTAGATCGTCTCACCCTCCTGCACCGAGCGCTTCTGGACCTTGCCGCTGGTGACCGGAAGGGACGGGCCCTGCGGCCTCTCCTGCACCGGAGGCTGAACGGCGACCGGCGCGGGAGGCGTCAGGCCCGTGCCGCCCACGGGTTCGAAGTGCGTTTCGAGCGAGGCACCCGGGGTGGTCAGCCGCCCCGTCTCAACCGCGGCCGCGGCGCCGTTGCCGGGCAGCGCCGGGTTCGGGTAGTAGCCGGGCGAAGCGCCGGGCGAAACTCCCGAAGCCTGCTGAGCCGGCATCTGTGGCGTCTGGCCGATCTGGTACTCCGGCGCGCCCGTGCTCGTGCCGGTCGGCACGCTCACGATCGTGCCCTGCCACGGCGCGCCGGGCTCCGCCACCGCCGGCTGCGGCGACGTCGGCGGCATGCTCTGGTAGCGATCGCCGATGCCCGATCCGCCCATCACGATCTCCTGCGACGACATGGTGCCGGTGACCGGCGGCTGGATGGAACTCGCCCCCGCCTCACGCGGGCCCAGCGCCGAGATCCCGCTCCCCGGCTGGCTCTTGCGGGCCGAGGAGAAGTGGTCGGAGACGAGCACGCCGACGACCAGGAAGAGGGCGAAGCCGACGATCAGGGCGAGCTTGTGTTCGCGGGTCACGTGGTCGCATCCTTGCGATTGCCCCGAAGCCGCGTCGGGCGCGGGGCGTGTATGGGGAGAGTGGCCTGTGGGTCCGGGACGCCCGGCGCTGGTCGCCGCGGATCGCCCGGAACCCGTTGTGAATGCTGGGAGCAGGCGGTCAGGCCTGGTCCGGCGAGAGCGTTGATGGTTTCCGCGTTCACGAGGCCATCGCGAGGCGGACAACGCGGAGCTTGGCGGAGCGCGATCGCGGGTTGGTCTGCACCTCCGCGTCGCCGGGCGTGATGGGCGGCTTGGGGCCGACATTCTCGGCTCGGCCCTGCTGCGTCACGCGTGCGAAAGACTGCTTGACGAGACGATCCTCGAGGGAGTGGAAGGAGATGATTCCGACACGGGCGCCGGGCGCGAGCCACGAGCCCGCGGGGCCGACCGCCGCACGCTCGACGGCTTCCAGAAGCACCGCGAGCGCCCCCAGTTCGTCGTTCACGGCGATGCGTAGCGCCTGGAACGTCCGGGTCGAGGGGTCGATCGTTCCCGGGATCCGGGGGACAACCGACCGCACGATCTCGGCGAGCTGAGTGGTGGTCTGGATCGGCTCAATCTTGCGCGAAAGCACAATTTTCTGGGCGATGCGTCGGGCGGCCGGTTCTTCGCCCAGATCGCGCAGGATCTCGGCGAGTTCGCGTTCGGACAACGTCGCGACGAGTTCGGCGGCGGTGACCGGCGCGCTCGGGTTCAGGCGCATGTCGAGCGGGCCTTCTCGCATGAACGACAATCCCCGGTTCGGGTCGTCCATCTGGTTGCTCGAAAACCCCAGGTCGGCGAGCACAACGTCGGCGCCGACCCCCCACTGGCGCAGCGTGCGCGGCGCCTGGGCAAAGGACCCCGGGATCGTGCGGACTTCGCGCGGGCGCAGAGCGTCGGGGATGGCCGCGAGGCGCGCCGCGGCCCGCACGAGATTCCCCGGGTCCTGGTCGCACAGCACGACGCATCCATCCGGACCGACGCGGCGCGCCAGTGCCTCGGCGTGTCCGCCCAGGCCCGCCGTGCAATCGAGAACCGTCTCGCCGGGCTCGGGTGCGAGCGTCTCGAGCGATTCGGCGAGCAGGACGGGGATGTGTGCAGGGTTCTGGGTCACGAGTGAGGAGCGCCGGGCCATGGGCGAGCGGACGGCTCATCGGCGAAACGCGATGAACAGGCCCAGGCTCGCGCCGACCGACTGAGCGTACGGGGGCGATATGCTGTCGTCGTGACACGAGCCTTTGAACCCATCCCGCACGTCGCGCCGCCGCTCTGGCCCGAGCCCGGCCCCAAGCCCGGACGCATGGCCCACGCCATCTTGCGGAACGACCCGGAGATGGTCGAGGACCGGGCTCTGCAGGGCGAGGTCGCCAAGTGCCGCGTCGCGCTCATCGGCCTCGCCGACGACCTGGGTGTCGAACTCAACGGAGGTCGCGTGGGCGCCGCCGGCGGGCCCAACGCATTCCGCGCAGCGCTCGCGACGTACGGCGTTGCCGAGCCCGAAGGGTGGGAGTGGCCACGGGTCTTCGATGTCGGCAACATCCTGCCCGC
>CALMQD010000481.1 GCA_937871415.1 uncultured Phycisphaerales bacterium
GAAGGGGAGGGCGAGTGTGAGGCACTTGGCAAAACCATTCCAGTCTTTGGTGAAGGGGAGGCCCGTGGTAATGTCGGTACTGCCGCCCAGCCAAACGCCGAAGTCGCTGACGAGCCAGTGAAGCAATGCCGCGCCGATGCCGAAGCCGGCGAGCCGCAGCATGCTCGGTCCTCCCATCACCACCCACACCCCCACGCGCGCCGCGGCCACCGCCGCCGCCCGCGCTCGCGCCCGCTCTCTCGCGCCTGCTCGCGCCCGCTCCGTTCTCGTCTTCATCCCCCACAGTATCGCGTCTCTTGCATTCCCTTCGTGGCTTCGTGGCTCTGGCCTTCCCTCCTTCCCCTTCGTGGCTTCGTGGCTCTTTCCTTGGTTCCCTCCCTTCGTCGCTTCGTCGCTTCGTCGCTTTCCCTCCCCTTCGTGGCTTCGTGGCTCCTTCCTTTCTCCTCTTCAGCCATTTGACCCCTTGGCCATTGCGCTATTTTGTTCCCCATGGCCAGCCCGGTCGAAATCACTCTCGCACTCGCCGGCCTCGCCGCGCTCTACATCGTCATCCGCCGCGGCGCCTGGCGCCCCCGCGGCCTGGGCTGGAACCATCCCTCCCGATCAGCCGCACCACGCGCGCTCCCCGCCCAATCGCTCTCTCTCTTCATCGCCCTCGCCGCCGCGCTCTTCGGCGCGCAGATCCTCGGCGGGGTCGCCGGACTGGCGCTCCTGCAAGCCCTCGCTCCGCCCGACACCCACGACACCGTCGCGCTCGCCGGCGCCGCCGCGCTCGGCGCATATCTCCTCGGCACGCTCGCCGCCGCGTTCGGCTGGATCGCGCTCCGCCGCGTGCTGCATGCCAACCGCGCATCCCCCAACTCCGAACTCCAGACCGGCCTCGCCATTTTCCCCGCGGGGCGTGAGCCCTCCATCCGCGCCCTCCTCAAGTCCGCCGCGTGGGTCCTCCTCGCGGCCATCCCGCTCTGTACCCTCGCCTCCATCCTCACGATCCAACTCGCCCGCGCCGCCGGCATCAGCCCGCCCGACGAACTCGCCCACGAAACCCTCCGCGTCCTCGTCGATGCCTGGCTCGGCGGAACAGCGCACACCAGCACTTCCCAACGCCTCTGGTCCATCGTCATCGCGCTCGGCGCGATCGTCGGCGCCCCCGTCGTCGAAGAACTCATCTTCCGCATGGGCATCCAGTCCGGCGCGCTCGCGTTCTGCAAGCGCCCCGCCGTCGCCGTCGCGCTCTCCACCGCGATCTTCGTCCTCGTACACGTCGGCCCCGGCACCTTCGCCGCCGCGCCCGACGCCGCCGCGCCCCTCCAGGCTCAGCCCGCCGCGCAGCAGGCGCAGCCCGCCGGCGTGTTCTGGACCGCGCTGCCCGCCCTGGCCGTCCTCGGCTGGATTCTCGGCGTCACCTACGAACGAACCCGCTCGGTCTTCGTACCCATCTTGGTTCACATGGGCTTCAACGCCGTCAACCTCGCCGGCGCGGTCCTGCTCACCGCCGCGGGAAACAGCGGTCCCGGCACGCCGTAGCCCGGGACGACTCCTGCACGGCCCCCGTCACCCCGCGCTCCCGGTACAACCGGCGGAGAAACCGCGGCCATCTGCCGATAAACACAGGGCATGACGACGATGAGCGCACCCAACCCCGCCGCCCGCATCGCCCCGCCCGCGCCCACCGCGACCCCCGGCCACGCGCCGCGCTTCGACACCCCCAGACTCCTGCTCCTCGCCGCGCTCATCCTCAGCGCGCTCGGCCTGCTCTCCTCGTTCCTGGGCATCTACCTCGCCTTCTCCGCCGACAAGCCCGTCTGGTTCCTCCTCGCCTTCGAGTGCATCGCGCTCATGGCCGGCGTCCTCGGCGTGCTCACCGGCCTGGGCCGCTTCGCCTCGGGCCCGGCGCTCGCGCTCGCGTGCGTCGCGGGCGCGTTCTTCGGCGCCTCGCTCCTGGGCTACCTCGCCGCGGGCCCCAGCGTGCAACTCATCAACATGAAATCGTTTCTGCTCGCGCGCACGGGCCTCGCCGCGTGTCTCGCGCTCGTCGCCGCGCTCGCGGTCCTCTCGCGCAAGCCGCACGCCTCGCTCCCACTCCTGGCCAGGTCCATCGTCGCCGGCGCGCTCTTGGCCGCGGCCATCGCCGCCGCCTGGATGCTCCGCGCCTCCATCACCACCTGGCCCGGCGCGATCCAGGCCGTCGTCGGGCTCGTCGGTTTCGTCTGGATCCTCGCCACCCTCGCCGCAACCGTCCACTTCGCCATCCGCGCCTTCGAATCCGGCGAGTAACCCCCTCGGCCGCTCGCCAGACTCACGAGCGCACTTCACGCATCGCCGCCACTTTCCCGGTGCCACAGGCGTCTCGCCGCGGCACCTTCGGTGATGACCGTTTCCAGTTCAGCACGCGCCTCCCGGGAACCTGCGTCGGTTGTTCCACTCTCTCCCGCGCCGGCGGGAGAGATGTCACGGGGGGCGCAGCGTGACACAGAAGGTGCCTCTC
>CALMQD010000482.1 GCA_937871415.1 uncultured Phycisphaerales bacterium
CGTTCGATCGATCGTCGATCCGCGCTGGCTAAGCAGCGCGCCGATCGACCCCGACCGTACCGAGAGCTGCGTCCCGTCGTCCTTCACGTTGATCGAGACGTTCAGCTCCGATCCCGCCGTCGTCTTCTTGAGTTCGATCCCCCGGTTCTGACCCGCCAGCACCACCGGCGTCGAGCCCACCAGCACGTCGATCACGCCGTTGGCCTGCTCCACCGTCGACACGTCCATGAACTCCGACAACTGCCCGATCAGCGCGTCGCGCTGGTCCCGCAGCGAGTTCGAGACGCCCGTCCCCGCCTCGGCCTGAACCACCGCCGCGTTCACGTCCGCGATCTGCTGCAACAGCTTGTTCGCCGAGTCCACCGTCGCCGCCAGCTGCGAGTCGACCTGGTTGCGGACGCCGATCAGGTCCGACCGCAGCGAGCGGATCGACGACGCGAGCGTGCGCCCCTGGTTCACCACCAGCGCCCGCGCGCCCTCGCGGTTGGGGCTGTTGGCCAGCTCGCTCCACGCGTCGAAGAACCGCGAGAACTCGCTCGAAAGGTCGTTGTCCGTCAGTTCGTTCAGCGTGCTCTCGACCTGCGACAGCACCTGGTAGTTCGCCGACGCCGACGCCTCTTCGCTCACCCCCGACCACAGCCGCGCCTGCAGCGCCGTGTCGACCTGCCTGCGGATCGCCGACACCTCCACCCCCCGCCCCACGAACACCGAGCCCAGGCGCGCATCCGGGATCGCGTTGAACGACACGATCTGGCGCGAATACCCCGGCGTCGCGGCGTTCGCGAAGTTGTTGCCGGTCACCTGGATCGCGACCTGGCTCGCCGAGAGGGCGCTCCGCCCGATCTGTAATGCGCTCGTCAGACCCATGACCGGGTCCGATCGCAACGCGCGTGCCAACGCTTGCTCCGCGCAAGCGCTGCGCATCGCCCCGCCCCTCTCGACCTCCGACCCCAAGCCGCTGACGTGAACCGGGAATGGGATCCACGTAAAAGCAGCCCCGCCAAACCGCCCGTTGCGCATCTGCAACGGCGTTTCAGGCGGTCCCCCAAATCCTGCATTTCGGCCCACACTTCTTGCGAAATTGCCCGATTGTGGGGATGGACTCTCCCGCGCCCCGGGTTACCGTTGACCTGCCCAAGTCGGGGCTTTCTCCCCGATCGTTCGGCCAGGCTTTCTCCAGCCCAATCTCTCGAGCGGGGGGTGCGGGACGGAAAGTTGGGACGGCCTTGGGGGGCAGGAGTGGGAGAGCGCTCAGCGGATCGGAGACCGCGGGCGAAATCATCCGTCGTTGAGGAGCGGAGAGTGCCTGAAGGAGGCATTCATGTTGTCGCGCTCTTCCGCTGCTCTCGTTGTGCTCGCTTGTGCAGGGTCGGCACAGGCCTTCACCGTCGCCACGTTCGCCGACCCCACCACCGGGCCCGTGCCGTCGCTGTTCCAATGGAACGCGACCACGAACACGCTCACCGGCGGTTACACCGGCGGAAATCTCACCCTCGAAACCCCCGGCATCGCCGCTCCCGACTTCCCCGGCGCCACCTTCTCGATGGCCCCGCTGGTCGGCATGAACATCGGTGGCGGCGTGGTCCAGTTCGGTCCCGGGTCCATCCAGTTCTTCGATTCCGGCAATCAACTCATCTTCAACATCGCCTTCTCGAGCGCGATCATGAACATGTCGCTCTCCTTCGGCGCCTCCGACTTCATCGGATTCAACGTCGACTTCACCGGCTCCATGATGGACATGGAGACCGAGGGTGAGGCCTTCGCCTTTTCCTTCGCCAACCCCACCGCGACGCAGAACGGCTTCGACGTGACCGCGTCCTTCACGTCCTCCGCCGATCGCTTCATCCCGACCCCCGGCGGCGCGCTCCTCGCCGGTATCGGCGGCCTCTATGTCCTCCGCCGCAAGCGCCGCTGACACCCGAAACGGTCAGCGGCTTCGACCGTCATCGTTCCATCCAACCCACCTCTGCGCAGGCTCCGGGGTCAACATCCCGGAGCCTTTGTTTTTCGTAAATACCTACAAAATAACGATTTGCGCACACTGAACACCCGCTTTGACCCCGCTCCATCGCTCCGCCGACAACCTCGGCAAACTCTGCGGATTTTGCTGGCACTGACCTGTTTGGGTGTGTATGATCTCGCCTACCGCGAGGATAGAGGGATTTCGGGGGGAGAGAGATCCCGCGCTCAGGCCGTTACGCCGGGCGTCCGCGGTGAATCCAGACATTTCGGAGGTCGGAGAGATGTTGCCCACGGAGTCAGTATGTCTCTGCGCACGCTCTCCCTCGCCTCGCTCGCCGGCCTCGCCACGCTGACCTTCAGCGCGGCCGACGCTCACGCGATCACCATCGCCACCTTCGCCGACCCCACCGCCGGCCCCACGCCTTCGCTCTTCCAGTGGAACGCCACCACGCAGACCCTCACCGGCGGCTACACCAACCCCGGCCTGACCCTGCGGACCCCGGGACTGCCCGTCGGCGACTTCGCCGACGCCAAGTTCCTGCTGCCCGCCCTGGTCTCCACCGGCGGCGCGTTCGGCGCGTTCACCTTCGGCCCTGGCTCCATCCAGTTCTTCGACTCGGCGATGAGCCCGATCTTCCTGATCGAGTTCGACTCCGCCGTGCTCT
>CALMQD010000483.1 GCA_937871415.1 uncultured Phycisphaerales bacterium
AAGCCGCTCCCGCCCGCTCGAGGCCGGCAGGCTCCAGCCACTGACGCCCGTCATCTCTCGCCCCCCCATGGCAACTCGACTGTCTCGGCCGGTGCCGCGGCGCGCAACAGCGCCTTCTGCGCCGTCCATTGCTCGGCCGGCGGCATGGCGGCGAGGAAGCGCACGGTGCCGCTCTCGAGCACCGCGATCGGCAGGCCGTCGCGGTAGAGCAGGCGGTTGCCGGCGAGCGCCGGCAGGCGGGCGTCGGGGGTGAGGATGCCGACGAGGTTGAGCGGGTCGGCGCCGGAGAGGGAGACGAGCTCGCCGGACGCCGGCTCGCGGCGCGCCCTCGCACGGATCCGGCAGCTCGGGGGAGACGCTCATCGCGCGCCGCGCGCAACGCCGAGGACGGAGTCCGCTCCGCCACGAACTCCGCCTGCGCGCAACGAACCCCGTCGTCCCAGCGGAGGCCGGCGCGGCCGGAGAGAGCAGCGCCGCGCGCGTGAACGGGCGTCGGATTGAAACGCTCGGAGTCAATCACCGCCGAACCACCGATCCAGGAAGAAGAACAGGTCGTCCACGCCGCACGCGCCGTCGTTGTTCAGATCGGTCAGCAGACCGCCACCCTCAGAGCTCGTCATGCCGAACTCGGCGAACCAACGGTCCAGGAACGCGAACAGGTCGGAGACGGTCGTCTCGCCGTCGAGGTCATAATCTCCGTACCCGGGCACGATCACCCGCGCGACGCCATCGACCTCGGTGGAGATCTCGTTCACGCCGGCGAACTGCGCATCGATGCCCGTCGAGATACGGATGAAGTCGAAGCCCGGAAGGAAAACCGGCGTTCCGGTTGTCGGGTCGATCGCCCAGGAAATGTCGAACGCGTCTCCTCCGCCCCCGGAGAGCGCCCCGGCGTCGATCCCGACGCGCAGCGGGTCGTCGGGGCGCGTGTAGAAGTTCTCCGCCGTGACACGCGGCGAACGAGGGGCGGGCGGCGGCATGTCCGGCTGATTGTCGTTGTCGAAATCGCCCAGGACGCGTGTCGGCGAGTGGTCGGCATATCCGTAGACACCCTCCGACGCCGCGATCGAGCCGTTCGGATTCGTGAGCACCGGCGTTGGATAGAGCGTGCCCGGCAGCAGGTACCCCGAGGTCGCGAATACCTCGGTCTGGGCGGGATCCGACGTCGGGGCTGGCGCCCAGAACGGCAGCCAGTTTGCCGCCGGCGGGCCGAGCGTGCTGTCTGCCGGGTTGTTGTCCCAGGGCTTGGACGTGACCGAGGGGCCGGCGCTCCCGCCGGGCGGGTTGTTCAGGTGCGAGCCGGGTATGAGGTACCAAGGATCATCTGCGAGCCCGTTGTGATTCGCGTCGAGCGAGACCTCGATGACGCCCAGTTCCGCGGCGCGACGGTTCGGATTGCCTCCGACGAACACCGCGTTCCCGAACACGATCGCGTCGAGTCCGAGCGGGTTGCGCGCGGACGCCGGCAGGTTGGGCACAGTCGAATCGAACGCCAGAGTGATCGAGCCGCCGAACCCGCCCAGCGACACGAGCGAGGTCAGGTCCGGCGAAACCGTGCCGCCGCCCCGTGGCGGCCCCAGCGCCCGCGCGGCGTCGTTGTAGTTGGCGCTCTGCACGAACTGTCCCGGCGCAGGGTGGTAGTCCACCACGCGCGTGGCGAACGGCGACGCCAAGGACCCGCCGGGACTGAACACCAGACCCGCGGCGATGACCATCGCGCGCACGAGGGTGGCACGAAAATCGGGCCACCGGCTTGGCGGTGCTTGCAGGTGGTGCATCAACCTCATGCGTGCCGCCTCCGCCGCGCGGACACAAAGAGGCCGCCGGCCACCACCAGCCACGACGCGGGCCCGGGGATGCCGTACCGGAAGACCGTGGGACCTTCGGTGAACGTGTCGTTGTCGAAGAAGGAGAAGAGCGCCTCGCCCGTTGCCGCGTTGTACCGCAGCGCGGTCGAGGCGCTCAGCGGCACGCCGGGGGGCAACACCGCCAGCGCCACACCCGCCAGACCGCCGACGCCGGTTCCGGCTCCCCCGGCCAGCACCAGATCGATCTCGGCGCGGTCGATCACCGCCGCGTACCCGAAGTCGCCCGAGCCACCGAAGAGATCGCCGCCCCCGGCGTACATGTGGCCGGCGCCGTCCACGTCGAGATAGCTCGCCGAGAGCACTCGCGCCACCGGCGTCATCGAGTTCTCGAAGTCGATGGCGGTGGGGGAGCCGAGGACATCGGCCAGAACCGCGGCGCGGATCTCGCCGGTATTCGAACCGGACGTGGGATCGAAATCGAACCCGTTGGACGCGAACAGCCATCCGCCCGAGACGGTCACGCCACCGATCGACCCGCCGATATTCGAGACGACGACGCGCCGAGCGAGCGAGTCGGCGTTCACACTGGAAACCGCCGAGCCGGTGGTTTCCGCGCCGGCTACGAGCAGTTCGGAACCGCTGAGCCACACACCCGAGAAGGCGTTCATGGGCGTAGACATCGGCGTGCTGCTCGCCGCGGGGCTGAGCGAGTTCAGGTCGAGCATGCCGAGTCGAGCCCCCGCGCCGAACTCGCCGTTGCCGATCGCCGCACGCGAACCGTCCGGCGAGACCGAGATGAAGGCGGCGCCGAAGGACGAAATGAACCCCGGCGCCACGCGGCCCGCGACGCTGAACGTCGACGAGAACGCGCTCGCCTGCACGAGCACGTCCGACCCCGAGAGCACGACCATCCGTCCGTCGGGCAGAAGGTCGAACGGGCCGACCGGCTTGTTGAACGAGCCCGCGAGATGAAGGCTCGGCACGCTCGCCAGTGCAGCCGGCGGGGCGGAAGCAACGGCCGCGCCGGCAACAAGCGAGACATAAGCACCGCGGCGGCTGGCAAAGACAGCCGCTCGAATGATCCGAGAGACACCCGAGTTGAACTGCATGACGTCCGATCCCGAATCTCGCCGGATCGCGCGGCGAGGTCTCCCAAGGACCTCGAAGTGCCCGGGAGTCTGGGTCTCGTCGGCGTTGGCCGAACAAGTGGGTCGGAACGTGCGCCCGCGGGAGACATGCGAGCCAGCGCTGCCGACGCCCCAGTCGCGAGGGCGAACACGACGCATGCTCCGGGCAGGTCTTCCGGCTTGGCGCATCTCCGTGCCCGGTCAAACCGGCACACACGAGCGAGACGGGCCTTCCCGCGTCGCGCGGCCCGATTCTTGGCCGCGTCGGCAGTGGCTGTTCGTCCCGCGCCGGGAGCGCGAACGATGTTCGCGTCAACCGGCGATGCGCCTTACGGCGGCGCGTCCGCGGTGGAATCGGTCGACCCTCCGGGCTGTCCCGGTGGTGGTCGGCCTCACCACACTTCCCTTTTCACCGGCGCTGAACCGAGGTCCGCGCGCCGGCACCAAGAGCGTGCGCAGCGTAGCACAACCGCTGCTCGTGTCAAAGCGCTCCGCCGTCGCGACCGGCATTTGAAACCCGCATCGTCTAAGGCAGCGTCCAGAGGTACCAGGCAGGGCCGCCGGTGGCGACCCCGGGCAAGCCCTCACCGCCCATACGGAGCTGGATGAGGTTGATCTCCTGGCCGCCGGCCTGGCCCGGGCTTTCGGCGCTCAACGCATCGCCGCTCATGGCGTAGGCCGAACGCACGGAGTCCCCCTCGTCGTGGTATTTCACGAGTCGGCACTTCCCGCCGCCGGAAACGCTGTTCACCGCGAGTTCGAACGCGTCGCGCAGGTCGCCCGCGGCGTCGACGAGTCCGAGTGCCGCCGCCTCCTCGCCGCTGACCACGCGACCGTCGAGCAGTTCGTTTGCACGCGAGGCCAGCGTCGCGCGGGCCTGGTTGACCTGCTCACGACGAGGAAGCAGCGACTCGAGCCACTGCGGGGCGGTTTCGACACGTGCATCGCCCGGTTCGCCGACGACCGCGCGCCGGCTCAGCACGAGCGAGCGGAACCGCGCGTAGAAATCGTCGACCATGTGCTGGAGGACGGCGTATTGGCCCTCCCGCATGGGTTCCAGCGGATTGGCGAGGTCCTTGTTTTCGCCGCTCTTGATCGAACGCGAAACGATTCCGATGCGGTTGAGGCCCTGCGAAAAGTTGACCGTGGGAATGATGACGCCGACCGAACCGGTGATGGTCGTGGGTTGGGCGACGATCGCGTCGCCCGCGAGCGCGAGGTAGTACCCCCCGCTGGCCGCGATCTCGCCCATGGAGACGACCACGGGTTTGCCCGTGTCCGCCCGGAATCGGCGGACCTCGCGGTACATGATGTCCGACGCCGTGACGCTCCCTCCGGGGGAGTTGACCCGCAGGACGACGGCCTTGACCGCCGGGTCGTGCCGGGCCATTTCCAGGCGTGCGACGAGTTCGTCGACCGGGTTGCTTGCGGGGGTCAATAGACCGCGCTGCCGGGCGTCGACGATCACGCCCCGCACGTCGACGAGCGCGACCTTCGAAGCCGCGCTGGGATCGCCCATCACGGTCGTT
>CALMQD010000484.1 GCA_937871415.1 uncultured Phycisphaerales bacterium
TGATCGCGTACCTCGACAACAACGACTCACGCAAGGACCGGCCGAACGAGAACCTGGCCCGCGAACTCATGGAGCTCTTCTCGCTGGGGGTCGGGAACTACACCGAGAAGGACATCAAAGAAGGCGCCCGCGCGCTCACCGGTTTTACCTTCGAGGACGACGAGTTCGTCTTCAACAAGAACAACCACGACACCGGGACCAAGACCATCCTCGGGCGCAAGGGGACGCTCGACGGCGACGGATTCGTCAAGGCGATCCTCGAGCAGCCCGCGTGCCCGCAGTACATCGCGAAGCGCTTGTACAAGTTCTTCCTCGCCGACTATCCGACCGGACGTCCGGAGATCGATAAGAGCGCCGAGTCCGTCATCCGCCAACTCGCGGGGACGCTGACCGCCGGCCGCTACGAGATCAAGCCCGTCCTCCGGCGGCTGTTCCTGTCCGAGCACTTCTACGACCCCGCGCTGCTGTGCGAGCAGGTCAAGAGCCCGGCGGAACTGGTCGTCGGCGCCGTGCGCTCGCTCAACACACCCGTGCGGGATCTGGGCGTGCTCGCGGACGCCATGAACCTGATGGGCCAGAACCTCTTCTTCCCGCCCAGCGTGAAAGGGTGGGACGGCGGGCGCTCGTGGATCAACACCGCGACCCTGTACGTGCGCCAGAACATCCTGTGCTTCCTGCTCACCGGCAAGACGCCGCAGGGCTACGACCCGCTCGCCGAGTCGGAGCGGTACGACCCCACCGGTCTCCTGGCGGACGTGAGTTTCAGCGCCGGGGGCGGCGCGACCGGCGACGCGGCGAAGGACGACCCCGAGTCGGTCGCCGATTTCATCCTGCATTTCACGCTCGGCAGCAAGGAACGCCGCAACCGCGACGTGTTGGTCTCCTATGTGCAGGAGCACGGCGGCAAGATCGACGAGGAGACGATCACGGGCATGCTCCTGCTCGCGACCGCCATGCCCGAGTACCAGTTGTGCTGATCGACCAGCCTTGACGACGAAGGGACGGACCATGGACCTTTGGAACTCGCACGCGTTCACCCGCCGGGCCTTCCTCAGCGGCTCCGCAAAGGGCGCGATCCTCGCGTCCGCCGCGGCCACACTCCCGGCCTTCCTGCAGCGCTCGGCGTTCGCGCTCGCGCCCAAGGCCGGCGTCGCCTCGGCGCCGGCGGACGAGCGGATCCTCGTCGTTGTGCAGCTGGCCGGCGGCAACGACGGGCTCAACACCGTCATCCCCTTCATGGACAGTGCGTACCACAAGCTCCGTCCCGGCATCGGCATCGGCGAGAAGAGCGTGCTGCGCCTGGCCAAGTCCGGCCCGACCAGCGGCCTGGGGCTGCACCCGCAGCTCGCGGGCATGAAGGAGCTCTACGACGAGGGGCTCATGACGCTCGTGCAGGGCGTGGGTTATCCCAACCCGAACCGCTCGCACTTCAAGTCGATGGACATCTGGCACACCGCCGACACGACCGCCACCGGCAACGGCTGGCTCGGGCGGTACTTCGACAACGAGTGCTGCGGGAGCGCCCCGCACAAGAACGGCGCGCCCGCGAACAACGAGCAGGCCAAGCCCAAGGCCCCGAACCCGATGGCCGGCATCGCGATCGGACGCGAGGCCCCTCTGGCGATGCAGGGGCAGACCTCCAAGCCCATCGGCTTCGAGTCGCCGGACCTGTTCCGCTGGCTGGCCAACGACATCGACCCGGCGCTCGCCGAGCGCTACAGCGCCATCAACCGTGCCGGGAGCGCCGACGCCGCGGACCCGCACAGCAACGCGGCGTTCCTCATGCGTACCGCGCTCGACGCGCAGATCAGCAGCGACCTGATCCGCAAGGCGGTGGCGCGCCGCACGCCGGCCAGCTACCCCGGCAA
>CALMQD010000485.1 GCA_937871415.1 uncultured Phycisphaerales bacterium
CAAGACGATCAACAAATATCTCGGTTCAGACTACGTCGTCGTCGCGTCGATCGGACACGTGCGCGACCTGCCGAGCAAGAGCCCCAAGGGCGACAAGAGCCCGGTCCCCGGCATCAACCTGAAGCGGAACTTCGAGCCCACCTACGAGGTGCTCCCGGGCAAGGCGGCCCACATGACGGCGCTCAAGCGCGCCGCCAAGAACGCCGCGCAGGTCTGGTTCGCGACCGACTTGGACCGCGAGGGGGAGGCGATCGCGTGGCACCTGGCGGACGAACTGGGCATTTCGCCCGAGAAGGCCAAGCGCGTCATGTTCGCCGCGATCACCCGCGACGAGATCCAGCGCGCCTTCCAGAACCCGCACTCGATCAACATGGACCGCGTGTACGCGCAGCAGGCGCGCCGCGTCCTGGACCGCATCGTGGGCTACCAGGTCTCGCCTCTGTTGTGGAAGAAAGTCGCCCGCGGGCTCTCGGCCGGGCGTGTGCAGAGCGTCGCGGTGCGCTTGGTCGTTGAACGTGAGCGGGCCATCCGCAACTTCGTCCCCGATGAGTACTGGGAGATCAAGGCGAACTTCGCGCTCGGCGCCGACGAGGCTGCGAAACTCGGCCCCGAGTGGCGCGCGCTCGTGAACGGGCGCGACGAGAAGGGCAACCCGCCCACGCAGAAGGCGCTGCTCGCCTGGCTGGGCGACGCGGGCGCGATCCCCGCCGAGCTCGTCGAGGCCGCGGGCGAGAAGTTCGACGTCCGCAACCAGAGCAACGGCGTCGACCAGCTCGCCCAGCCCGACCTGGCCCCCGACATCCGCCGGATCGCCGAGCTCGCGGGCCTGCGCAACGTCCGGGTCGGCGCGCAGGAGGACGAGAAGGGCCGCGGCCCGGCGCGCTGGAAGCGCACCGTCTCCGGCGAGGTGGACCCCGGGGCGAAGTACGCGATCTCCTCCATCGAGACCAAGCGCACCACGACGCGTCCGCAGGCGCCGTTCATCACCTCGACGCTGCAGCAGGCCGCGAGCACGCGCCTGGGCTTCGGCGCCCGCCGGACGATGCAGGCCGCGCAGCAGCTGTACGAGGGCGTCGAGATCCCCGGCGAGGGCCCCGTCGGCCTCATCACGTACATGCGTACCGACTCGACGGCGCTGTCGGGACAGGCCATCAACATGGCCCGCGCGTACATAGCCAAGGCGTACGGCGACAAGTACCTCCCCGAGAAGCCCAACTTCTTCTCGTCGAGCAACAAAGATGCGCAGGAGGCCCACGAGGCGATCCGCCCCACGAGCCTGGACTACCCGCCCAGCCGCGTGAAGAACGCGCTCCGCCCCGACCAGTTCCGGCTCTACCAGATCATCTGGGAGCGGTTCGTCGCGTGCCAGATGAAGAGCGCCGAGTGGGACCAGACGACGGTGCTCATCACCGGCGGGGTCGACCCGAAGAAGCCCTGCACCTTCCGCGCCACGGGGCGCACGCTCGCGTTCGACGGCTTCTACAGGGTCGCCGGCGTTCCGCCCGCGGCCGACACGGCGACGCTCCCGAAACTCGAGGAGAAGCGTCCGCTCCACCCCTTCTCTATCGACACGCACCAGAAGTTCACCGCGCCGCCGGCGCGCTTCAGCGAGGCCTCGCTCATCAAGGCGCTTGAGAGCGAGGGCATCGGCCGCCCGTCGACCTACGCGTCGATCATCGGCACCATCCAGGACCGCAAGTACGTCGAGCAGGTCGAGCGCCGGCTCTACGCGACCGACCTGGGCGAGGTGGTGACCGACAAGCTCATCGAGGCCTTCCCGCGGATCCTCGACGTGGGCTACACGCGCGAGATGGAAGGGGAACTCGACAAGGTCGAGGAGGATCACCTCGACTGGGTCGAGATGCTGCACCGGTTCTACGGGCCCTTCAGCCGCGCGCTCGACGAGGCGCACGAAACGATGACGCACGCGAAGGCGGAGACGACGCCCGCGCCGCGCGAGTTCCGCTGCCCGCAGTGCCAGAGCGACATGGTGTACCGCTTCGGCAAGAACGGGCGGTTCCTGTCGTGCTCGAACTTCCCCGAGTGCAAGTACGCCTGCCCGGTGGACCGAGAGGGCAAGCCGCGCCCCGCCGAGCACGCGAACGTCGCGTGCCACAAGTGCGGCGCGCCGATGATCAAGCGGACCGGGCGCTTCGGGCCGTTCCTGGGCTGCTCGCGTTACGCCCGCCCCGCACCGGCGCCCAAGAAGGGCAAGGGCAAGAAGGGGACCAACGCCGCGGCCGTCGCCGCCGCAGCGCTCCCGGCCGACGCCTGCGACGGCATTCTCAACATCGACGCCAAGGGCTTCGTCGTCGCGCCCAGCCAGCCGCCCCTGCTCACCGACCTGCCCTGTCCCAAGTGCCAGAGCCCGATGAACCTGCGCCAGGGCATCCGCGGCCCGTGGCTGGGTTGCAGCCAGTTCCCCAAGTGTCGCGGACGCGGCAAGTGGGCCGACGTGCCCGAAGCGAAGCAGAAGGAACTCGTCAAGGCCCTCGAAGCCCACGACAAGTCGCACCCGGTGCCGATCATCCGCACGCTCGACGGGCGCCCGCTGACCGACGCCAAGGGCAAGCCGCTCCCCGATGCACCCAAGGTCGATCAGTTGGTCGAGGGCATCGCGATCCCGAATAGCCCGGACGAAGGGCGCACCGACGAGGGCGGCGAGTCGGACGTGCTCGAAGGCGCGGCGTAAGTACGGCTCACACCCCTACAGCCGTGTCGTTGCGCAACGGGGTTGGGGTCCATCCGCACGTCCGGCGGTGCTGTTCGTGGCTGTACAATGTTCGCGGGCATGGTCATCAACGGCGTTCATTTCCCGGAGGATCGGATCGCGGAGTTCTGCCGCCGCCATGGTGTTGCGCGCCTGTCGCTCTTCGGGAGCATCCTGCGCGAGCCGAGCCCCGAGGGCGGCTACGGGTTCCGGCCCAGCAGCGATGTGGACATGCTCATCGAGTTCCTGCCGGAGCGCACACCGGGACTGCTTGCGCTCTCGGGAATGCAGATTGAACTCTCCGAGATGATCGGACGTGAGGTGGACCTTCGCACGCCGCAGGACCTCTCGCGGTACTTCCGAGCGGAGGTACTGCGCGAAGCAAGGATGCTGCATGCCGCGTGATCCGGCAAAGAACCCCCTCGATGATCGGATCCGCGCCCAGCACATGCTGGAGGCTGCTCGGGATGTCGTGCAACTCTCGCGCGGTCGTGCCTCAAACGAGCTTCAATCCGACATGCCGCTGCGGCGCGCGATGATCAATGCGATACAGGAAATCGGCGAGGCCGCCGCGAAGGTATCGC
This sequence comes from uncultured Phycisphaerales bacterium, assembly GCA_937871415.1. Classification (GTDB taxonomy): domain Bacteria; phylum Planctomycetota; class Phycisphaerae; order Phycisphaerales; family UBA1924; genus JAHBK01. Next base: position 3,295 of record CALMQD010000485.1, read on the forward strand.
CGTCCGGGCGCAACCGCCTTCCGTTGATCCCCTGGTCCGCGGTTGTGGCGATGCGACATCGACTTGTGCACGGCTACGACGAAGTCAACCTGGAAATCGTGTGGAAAGTCGCGACGGAAGAGATCCCTCCGTTGATCGCCGCCCTCGAGCGCGCCTTTGTGTCGTGGCCGCTGCCCGAGC
>CALMQD010000486.1 GCA_937871415.1 uncultured Phycisphaerales bacterium
CCGGAACGGCGCCCTCCGCCGCGGCCAAGGCCGGGGCCGGCGCGGACGCCGAGGGCGATGAATAAGACTGTGACTTGACGCGGCAACCAACATTCTGCGATACTCACAAGGCCCGGAGCGATCCGGGCCTTGTTTCTTGGCTTGATTCGCTGTTTGTGAGTCTGCCGTCTACGAAGTTCGGAACGCACCCATGGGCCGACGCCGAACCATCCACCGGACGATCGGAGCCGCAGCGATCCTCGGCGCGTGCGCGCTGGCCTGGCGCACGGAACTGCGCTACCAGCTCTTCGGGCGTGAAACGACCGCGGACCTGCTGCGCGTGACGAAGGTGTACAACGGCGGCATGAACGGTGAAGAACGCGAAGAAGACCAGTTCGACTACGCGATCGACTATCGATTCACCGACCTCGATGGTGCTGCACGGAAAGAAGAAGACTGGCTGCCGTACTCGTGGACGCCGCCGTTCTTGGGCGAGCCGGCGGCAAAGACGTCCATCGGGATCGTCTATGTTCCGGGCGAACCTGGGCGGTCGCGGATGTCGGGCAACATCCGCTGGCGCCTCCCGGCGCTGCTGTCGCTGGCGTTGTCGGCGATCATTGTGATGAGCGGAAGGTTCTGGAACAACTACTGTGAGCACGAGGTTCGCATAGCGGCGGAGCGCAGCGATTGAGACGGGACCTGTTGAATGTCAACCGCCGGCGCGGTCTCCGCCAGGCCCTGCCGCGTCTCGCCACCCCCGAGTTTGATTCCTTGATGGAGCGACGTTCCTCATGAGCGAGTATTTCAAGATCCGCCTCTTCGTCGGCGCAATCATCCTGCTGATCGTGTGCTTCGTCACGTCGTGCAACGAACTTCGCTACCAGATGTTCGGCAAGGCGACGACGGCGGAGATTCTGAAACTCACGGTCGTGACCGAGGGCCGCCGGAGCAAGAGCCTCGCGATCGACTACCAGTTCAAGGACGTCGACGGGACGCTGCGGAAGGAAGAGGACCGCGTCTCGACGTCGTGGACGCCGCCCGAACCGAGCGAGCCGAACGCGCGCCCGGTCGTCGACATCGTCTTCATCCCGGGCTCGCCCGACAGTTCGCGACTGGCCGGGCAGACCAACTGGCCCGCGCTGCTCGTAACGGCCGGTGTGCTCGGGCTGGTCGTATTCCAGGGTGTGCGATTCTGGATCGGCTATCGCGAGCACGAGAAGCGCATGGCGATGGAGCGATAGCCCCCCCACTTCACCACTTCACCACTTCACCACTTTGCCACTTTGCCACTTTGTCACTTCACCACTTCACGACTTTGCCACTCTGCCGCTCCGACCCGCCTCATCGCTCGCGCACGAACAGGAGCAGCCGGCCGCGGCCCTGTCGATCGTCCTCGGACGCCACCGCGTCGCCGTCCGAAACGCCGCGACAGGTGAAGCCGCAGTGTTCGAGGATGCGGACCGAGGGCGTGTGTCGCTCGAAGGTCGTGGCCTCGACGAGATCGACGCGCGGGTGGGAGAAGACCCAATGGACGAGCGCGCCTGCGGCTTCCTTCGTCAGCCCGCGGCGCTCGAAGTCGGGGAGGATGCCGTAGCCGAACTGCAGGCGGTTGGCCTCTCCCCAGCGCGTGCAGCCGAGCGCACCGACGAGCGTCTCGCGCGTGCCGACGACGCCGGCGCGGGCGATCATGAACCAACCCCACCAGCCGGCCTGATCCGGATGATCGCGGAGGCGATCGGCGAGCAAGCCCTGAACATCGCGCAGATCCTTGGGCGGCCAGGCCGGCGGGATCGTGACCGGGGGGCGGTCGGCCTCCCCCACTGCCGCGGCGGCGCTGGACCGGTCGAGCAGCGCCGGCGGCTGAGAGCCCCGGTTCGCGGCGAGGAGGTGGCCCAAACGAGCGTGGTCCTGCGCGGCGTCGGCGGCCGAGGAGTCGGCGGTCGCCGCGACCAGGCGGAGGCGCGGGGTGAGGATGTCG
>CALMQD010000487.1 GCA_937871415.1 uncultured Phycisphaerales bacterium
TCCTTCTCGATGTGCTTGCGGTACTCGTCGAGCGTGGTGGCGCCGATGCAGCGGAGTTCGCCGCGCGAGAGCGCGGGCTTGAGCAGGTTGCCGGCGCTGACGGCGCCCTCGGCCCCGCCGGCGCCGACGATGGTGTGCAGTTCGTCGATGAACAGGATGATCTGTCCCCCGGGCTTGCTCTGGCTGGCCTGGACCTCGCGGAGGACGGCCTTGAGGCGTTCCTCGAACTCGCCGCGGTACTTGGCGCCGGCGAGGAGCTGCCCGACGTCGAGCGCGACGATGCGCTGGGACTTCATGTTCTCGGGGCAGTCGCCGTTGACGATGCGCTGGGCGATGCCCTCGGCGATGGCGGTCTTGCCGACGCCGGGCTCGCCGATGAGCACGGGGTTGTTCTTGGTGCGCCGGCTGAGGACCTGCATGCAGCGCCGGATTTCCTCGTCGCGTCCGATGACGGGGTCGAGCTTGCCCTGCTGGGCCTTGAGGGTCAGGTCGACGCCGTACTTCTTGAGGGCCTCGAAACTGGTCTCGGCGTTGGGGTCGTTGACGTTGGAGACGCCGCTGCTGGCGCGGATCTGCTTGACGGCCTCCTCGATCTTGCGGCGGTCGACTCCGGCGATGGTCGTGAGGATGTCCCTGACCGAGCCGGGCGCGGCCCCGCCGGCATCGGCCAGCGCGAGGAGCAGGTGTTCGGTGGAGACGTACGAGTCACCGAGTTTGCGGGCCTCCTGGTCGGCCTTGGTCAGGACGTCCATGAGAGCGCGGCCCGCGCCGCCCGCGCCCGTCGCCCCCGCGCCGCCGGAGACGGTCGGCAGGCGCGAGAGTTCGCTCGCGGCCACCTGGGCCGCACGGGCGGCGTTTGCGCCGCCGGCGGCTTTCTCGAGGATCGACCACGACGTGGAAGACTTGTCGCTCAGGAGCGCGGCGAGCAGGTGCAGCGGTGAGACCTCGGCGTGCGAGCGTGCCGCGGCGTCCTGCTGGGCCTGGGCCAGTGCTTCCTGGGCGGTCGTCGTGAATCGGTCCATGCGCATACCCACCTCCTGATGACAGCGCGGCGGCTCGGCCGCGCTGATCGGTGAGACCGGGTGCAATCTGCGCGCCAGCGATGAAGTCCCGTGCGCGGGGTGAAACACCGCCCGAACGCTGCCGTTGTGGCAGGCCGAGCCGGCGCCCCGAGGGTTACGCCCGATATCTCTCGATTCAGGCGTCCCTGCCCGGAAAACCGGGTCAGAGTCTCAGGCGGTCGCCTGAAACCACGCACCCGCTGCTTGGAACGCGTCGTATGACCGTTACTGTTGCAGTGCCCCGGCGCGGAGTGCCGGGACCCATCCTTCTCTCGGCCTTTGTTCACACGGCTCGACCGGTCCCCGGTCGCCGGGCGGTGGGCGAGCCGGGATCGTCGGGTGGCAACCCAGGGAGAGAGACCATGAGCCATCGTGATTTCGTGATCGGCGCCATCGCGGCCGCCGCAACCGCTTCGGGCGCGTTCGCGTCGTCGAGCCCGCTGTCCAACTGGAACCTCATCACACGTTCGTACGTGACGAGCAGTTCGGAGGTGGACGGTTCGGCGCTGATCGGCGGGTATCTTGACGGCGGGGCGTCGAACTACGCGATCCACGGCTTGACCGACGCGGGCGGGGTCGGGCTCGCGGTGGGCGGGAACATCAACGGCGGGCCCAAGAGCGTGAACGCCGGCAGTCTGCGCTACGGCGGCTCGATCAACACGATTGTCAACATGAACGGCGGTGGGATGCAGATCACGGACAACACCGTCGCGTCTCAGGCAGCCGCGGCGATGAACACCGTCTCGGGCATCAGCATGTTCCTCGCCGGTCTCTCGGCCAACAGCACGATGGACGGGGGCGGCAACCTGAACGCCACGCCGACGCTCATCGACGGTCAGCTGGTCGCGGTGTTCAACATCTCCGCGGCGAGCGTCCAGTCGCTCGGGCAGTTGAACCTGCACATCGGCACGGCGCAGAGCGTGATCATCAACATGCCCTCGGCGGGCGGGCTGGTGGACCTGCAGGGCGCGCCGAACATCATCGGCGACTTCTCGAAGGCCAACTCGTCGAGGATCCTGTGGAACTTCTTCGACGCCTCGAGCGTGCTGGTGAACAACTCGTTCCGCGGTGCGCTCGTCGCTCCGAACGCGGCGCTGCAGGTGCTGGGCGGGGGCATCGACGGCTCGGTCGCGGTGGACCGCATCACGGCGCAGAACGCCGAGATCCGCAGCAGCGTGTACACGGGGTACATCCCGGCGCCGGGCGCTGCGTCCTTGTGCGTGCTCGCGGGCGCGGTGGCGGCCCGTCGGCGCCGCGAGCCGGTCGGCTGCTGAACCCCGGTTGAACTGGATGGATCTGTCTCGGGGCCCGTGCCGAAGAGCGCGGGTCCTTTCTTATGCGCCGAAGGCGGCGAACCACTCGTCGAGGAACAGGAACAGGTCGTCGACGCCGACCGCGCCGTCGCCGCCATAGTCGGCCGCCAGGCCCGGAGCGCTTTGGGTGAACTGTGCAAACCACGCGTCGAGGAAGCCGAAGAGGTCGGCAACATCGACCGAGCCCGAGCGGTTGAAATCCGCGGGGCCGATGGTCGGCATGAGCACCATCAGGACGTTGTACGCCTGGTCGTTGCTCAAGGAGCCGTTCACGAGGGAGGGGTCGTCGAACGTGCCATTGGCGCCGACGTCGTAGACGATGCGGGCGCGGAAGACGAGCGCGCCGAGCGTGGCGGGGGCGTCGGTCGGGAGGCCCGGGCCGCCGATGATCGCGCCCGGGAGGGGCTGCTGCACGGCGTTGCCGGATGCGAGGCTGCCCCACTCGACCGAGTCGGCGTCGCTGATGCCGAGGTACTGCACCTGGTAGTTGCGGGTCGAGTCGGCGCCGGGGACGATCTCGCCGAGTTTCATGAGCAGTTCGAGCCGGAACGAGTTGTCGGCATTGACGCGGTTGGCGCGGAGGAGGGCGGTCGTGAACTCCGGCCCGGCGGCGCGGTTGAGTTTCACGCACGCGAAGAAGTACAGGTTGCCCGCGCGGTCGATCGCGGGCGAAGAGATCGACGGGCCGGTGGTGGCGTTCACGAACACTTCGGAGGCCTTGGCGAGGCGCCCGATCGGCGTGGCGTCGACGACGCCGTCGCCCTCGCCGGCGTCGAGCGTGTTGGGGATGCCGTCCGCGCCGTAATCGCCGAGGATGACCTTGGAGAGTCCGCCCGCGCTGCCGGCGCTGTCGCCGGTGTGGGCCGCGACAGTCCAGGTCGCCGGACCGCTGGCGGGCACGGTGGCGACGGCGATCGCGTTGTCCTGGGACTGGTTGGTCTTGGCGCCCGGCGCCGGGCTGATGAGCGCCGCGGCGATGAGTCGTCCGTCCGGGAGCACGCACGAGGCGACGGGACCGGAAGGACCCCGGAGGGGCACCTGCGACCCGTAGTTGGTGAACTCCCATGAGGACAGCGGCGGGAAGGCGTCGCCCGGGGCAAAGCCGTCGGAGGGGTCGATCAGGGCCGCGGCGGTGGTCGGGAGTGTCGCGGTGACGCGTCCGCGCGGCGTGCCGACGGGGTCGACGCCCCAGAAGTGCAGCGCGCGGGTGCGGGTGTTGCCGTCGGTTCGCTGCAGCGCGGCGCAGTAGCCGACGCCGTCGGCGAGTGTCAGTGGGCCGAAGGTCTGGGTGATGACGCCGACGGGACCTCGCAGGGCGTCGGTCGAAGCGTCGAGGTGCGTGCGCGTCGACACGAGGGAGCCGGGCGTGCTCTCGTGCCGATGGTTGGAGGCGAGGTCGAGTTCGAGCATCACCGGGCGGCCCGCGCCGTCGTTGAGGCCCGCGGGGAGCATTCCCGGGACGGCCAGGGGGGTGTCGCCCGCGAAGAGCAGCGACGACGCCGCGGCGTCGGAGAATCCGGCGTTCGAGATCGTGTTGACGATGGCGGCGTTGCGCGAAGGCGCGTTGATACGGACGAGTTCGCGCTGCGTGAGTTTGACGCCGCTGGTGGAGGCGAAACCGTCGGCGTAGGCGTGCAGGTTGCCGCGCTCGTCGATCGCGCCCAGGCCGAGCGTGCCGGTGGCGCTGGCGGCGGCGGTGCCCTTCACGCTGAGGGCGTTGATGCGGGAGACGTGGAGCGTGTTGGGGCGGGCGAACGAGAAATCGACGACGGCGGTGACGAGGCTCTGGTCGTCCTCGCTGGTGCCGAAGGCGGTGTCGGCGCCCGGGCCGAGCTCGGCGAATGCGGCGGCGAAGCGGTACCCGAATGCGCTGCCTGTAGCGATCGATCCCGGCGCGCTGTTGGCGGATTGCGCGATGCCCGGGCCGGCGCCGGTCCAGGTCGCGTAGGACGCGCGGAGAAATGGGCCGGCGCCGAAGATGGAGGACGCGGCCTGAGCGCCGACGATGTTGGTGAAATAGGTGGGCGCGACGGCCTTGCTGGCCTTGGCGAGCGGACCGACGCTGAACGAGCGCCCCCAGGAACTCTGGATGGGCGCAAGGTGCAGGACGTAGTCGTTGACCTGTTCCTGGTTTGCGCCGGTGGCGTAGACGCTCACGGCGTCGCCGACGATGCCGGCGGAGGTCGAGACGGAATCCTGGCCGCGGGCAAGGCCCGCGAGGCACAGCGCGCCCACGGCGGGTGCGAGCG
>CALMQD010000488.1 GCA_937871415.1 uncultured Phycisphaerales bacterium
CGAGTTCATCAGCCCCACCAATCCGCTCTGGGGCATCGAGTACGAGCAGTTCGTGCGCGGGTGCCACCTGGGCATCTTCCCCAGCGCCTACGAGCCGTGGGGGTACACGCCGCTGGAGTGCATGGCGCTGGGCGTGCCCGCCGTCACCAGCGACCTCTCGGGATTCGGGCGTTACGTGCAGCAGACGCACCCGGAGATGGAGTCCGGCCCCGGCGGCGCGCTCTACATCCTCAAACGCCGCGGGCGGAGTTTCCACGACGCGGCCGCGAACCTCGCGCACCACCTGCTCGAGTTCTGCCGCCTCGACCGGCGCGAGCGCATCAACGTCCGCAACCAGATCGAGCAGCGCTCGTGGGACTTCGACTGGACCAAACTCGCTCGCGCCTACGACTGGGCCCAGGACCTGGCCATGGCGCGCGTCGCCGCGGAGCAGGCCGGGTTCTAACTCATCAACTTGGCCAGCACCGCCAGACCGCCGTCGAGCGAGCGCTGGCTCGCGGCGTAGGACAGCCGGAAGTGCGTACCCCGCCGGCTGAAGACACTCCCCGGGATCACCAGCACGTTCCGCTCCAGCGCCCTCGTGATGAACTGTTCGTCGCTCAGGCCCAGGTGCTCGGGCACGCGCGGGAACGCGTAGAACGCGCCGCCGGGCTTGACCACCTCCGTCACCTTCCCCAGGCGTTCGACCACCGCGTCGCGCCGGCCCCGGTACGCCGCGATGTGCTCACGCATGTCGTAATCGAGCGCCGCGCTCATCGCGTGCTGCAGCGGCGACGGGGCGCACACGAACGTGTACTGCTGGAGTTTGTTCATCTCCTCGATGAGCGTCCGCGGGCCCGCGGCATAGCCCAATCGCCACCCCGTCACCCCGTACGTCTTGCCGAACCCGCGCACCACCAGCACGCCCTCGCTCGCCCCGCCGAAGCGCGCCGGGCTCGGGCACACCCGCTTGGCCGGGTCGAGCGGCGAGGGCTCCCGCGCGTCGTCGTACGTGAACTCGTCGTAGATCTCGTCCGAGATCAGCAGGATGCCCCGCGACCGACACAAGTCCCACAGTTCGCGGCACTCCTTCCCGCTCGCGACCACGCCCGCCGGATTCGACGGCGTGTTGAGCAGCACGATCTTGGTCCTGGGCGTGATGAGCTTCTCGACCCGCTCCGCTTTGAGGCGAAAGTCCGGGTAGGTATCGCACATCACCGGCACTCCCCCGACCAGGCGCGTCAGGTGCGGGTACATGACGAAGTACGGATCACCGAAGATGACCTCGTCGCCCGGGTTGAGCAGGGCCATGAACGCGAGCATGAGCGCCCCGCTCGTTCCGGACGAGACCATCACCGACGGACGCTGCGCGTCGGCCGCGCCCGCCGGACGCGAATCGACGTCCCAGCCCAGGTCGGCCTTCAGGTGGGCCGCGAGGCGGTCGCGCAGGGGCGCGATGCCCTGGGTCACGGTGTAGCCGTTGTGGTTGTTCTCGATCGCCGCGATCGCCGCGCGCTTGATCGGGTCGGGCACGGGGAAGTCGGGCTGGCCGATGGAAAGGTTGAACGGGTCCTTGAGTTTCGCGCCCAGGTCAAAGACCTTGCGGATCCCCGAGGCGTTGATCCCGAGCGTCCGCTGCGACAACAAGGCACGCATGTCCATGACCACCTCCGCATGAGACCCGGCGCAAGCGTAACACCCCCGGAGTGCACCAACGCCCAGAGCCCGAACCGCCGGGTTGGAGGCGACGGGCCGGGCCAAAAACACAACCGGCGGCCCGATCCGGACCGCCGGTTGACGCTTGTTTCGCGTACGGGGCTTTTCGAACCCGGGCTTCTCAGCCCGCTATTCGAACAGACTCCGTCGAGCTGCGCTCCTTAGAGAGCAAGCCCCTTCTGAATGCCGTAGGTCACTGGACCACCTCCTTTCAAAGAGGACTCGTCGGACCGCCGCGTGGGCACTCCGGTGTTCGGCCGTTGCGACTCGCGTCGCCAGGGCCTCCGCCGGACACGCCGCCCGACCCTCTCCCGCGGGCCGTCGCCCGCGGCTCATCGCCCGTTTCCAGAGGCTGCAGTCCCATGGAAGCGGTCGCCACGCCTTGTCCGGTCCGGCCCGTGCGGGTTGTCCGCGGATGCCGCGGCCGGACGCCTCGTGGTGCGTTCACTATACCTCTTCGGGCCTGATCGGCCAAGGGTTCTTGCCGGGACCGCATTTTCTCGATGGTCCGGGCACGGGTTATCCGCCCAGGTCGATCCGCACCCCGCTCCCGCGCGCGTCGATCCCGAGGATGCGCAGGTTCCGGATATTGGCCTTGAACGCGAAGTCGAAGACGTCGCCCGCCACGGGCACCAGCCCGACGCCCAGGTCGATGAGGACGTTCGCGAGCATGCGCGCGATCTGGCCCCTGGTCGCGCCGATCTTCGTCGCCTCGTACACGATGTACAGCGACATCACCGTCGAGACCGCGTCGCCCACGCCCGGCACCAGGCCCAGCAACGGATCGACGCCGATCCGCACCTTCGTCCCCGGGATCTCGATCGACGAATCGAGCAGCACCGCGAGCTTGCGCAGGCGCTCCACGCGCCGCGCACGATCGCTCGCGCCCGCTCCAACACGATCCGATCCGGCGCGCTCGCGCCGGCGTGCCCAGTTCTCGCTCGCCGCGACGTGCATGGTGCTCATACCCCCTTTGTTCGGGAACCGCGGCGCTCGTTTTCGCCGCAAGTCACACGCCCCGCACGTGCCGATAACGCGCGCCGGCGCTGTCGGTTGTACGTCGGCGCGCGTGCGCGTGTTCTAGACTCGCCGCGATGAGCACCGCGCTCTCGAGCCCGGCCCCGCACGCACCGGCGCACGCCGCCGCGGCGGTTCCGTGCGCCGTCCCCGAGTGCGACGCGCTGTCGCTGGTGCTGCACGCCGCGGCGAGCATCCCGCAGGCCTGCATGACGCAGACCGATCCGATCGTTGCGCGCTCGATCGCCACGCCCCTGGGCGAGATGGTCGCGGCCGCGAGTCGCGACGGGCTCTGCCTGCTGGAGTTCGCCGACCGGCCGTCGCTGGAGCGCGAGGTGCAGACGCTTTCGCGTGTCCTGTCGCGCGGTTTCGTGAGCGAGCGCTCCTCGTCGTCGTTGGCGCGCCTCGCGCCCGGGCTCGAGCACGTCGACACCGCCCAGGCCGAGCTCGAGGCGTATTTCGCCGGGCGCCTGCGCGATTTCTCCGTCGCCCTCAACCTCCCCGGCTCGCCCTTCGAACGCCGCGTCTGGGCCCGGCTCCAGACCATCCCCTACGGCGAAACGACCAGTTACGGGCGCATGGCGTTCCGACTCGGTCAGCCTGGCACGGCCCGCGCCGTCGGGCGCGCCAACGGTCGAAACCGCGTCGCCATCATCGTGCCCTGCCACCGCGTGGTGCACGAGGACGGGACGCTGTGCGGCTACGGGGGCGGCCTGGAGCGCAAGCAGCGCCTGCTCGATCTCGAGTCCGACACCTCGGTGCAGCCGGCTCTTTTCGCCTGATCGTCCTCTCCGCCTCGGCCGCGGTCGTCCCCGCCCGCCGACGTCTCTGTGCCGGCATGCGGCGCGAAAAAAACCCGGCGCTCAGGGCGCCGGGCCGGTTTGACACGCTTCAATACTTCCACGTCGCGCGGCGCGACGCGGGGTTCAGAGGCTCGCCTTTTCCTTCTTGCTCTTGCGCTTGGGCTTGGCCGCCTCGTCGCCGCCGTTCTCCCACGTCTCGTTTTCCATGTACAGGAAACAGCGGCACGACGGGCAGCGTGTGAGTTTGCCGGTGAGCAGACCGCTGACGGCCTCCACGGGGATCGCCATCATGCAGGCCGAGCACGAGCACTCGTGGGAGCGTTTGCTGATGATCTCGACGTGGACCATCGCCTCATCGCCGCGCGTCGTGACGAGGTTCTCGAACTCGGCGCGGATGGTGGTAGGGATCTTCTCGACCAGGCCGGCCCGTTGTTTGGTCAGTTCGTCCAGCCGGTCCTTGATCTCGGCGTGGCGTGCGTCGCGTTCGGTCTTGGCGCCGGCGACGATCTTGGCCCGCTCGGCGTGCTGGGCCGAAATCCCCTCGAGCTTCCCCTTCATCTCGTCGAGCTTCGACATGCCCTCGAGCACCCGAGTCTCGATGCCCGACTTCTCGGTCTTGTAGTTGCCGAGTTCGGTGAGGAAGGCGTTGTACTCCTTGGAGTTCTTCGCCGAGTTCATCTGCTCGCGGATCGTGCCCATCTTCTTTTCGAGCCGCGCCGCTTCACCCTCTTCGTTGGCCAGAGTCGCTTTGAGCTTCTTGGCCTCCTCCTCGAGTTGCTGCTTGTTGGTGTCGAGGGTCTTGAGCAGTGTGGACTGCTGGGAAAGAAAACGCTCCGCTTGGTCGAGGCGATTCCTCAACCCGCGGAGCTGTTTGTCGACCCGGAACAAATCGAGAAGCTGCTGGGTAACGCTCATTGGACTCCTACCCGTGCCAGGTTGTCAGCCGCATCCAAGTATACCACGCTGATACCCGCACGTCCGTTCGGATGAAATACATACGAACCGCGTGCGAATGGATGATCCGGGGGTGAAAGTGGGCAATCCGGGGTGTCAGGACGCACGCGACAGCGTCCAGTAGGCGATCGGCGCGACCAGGAGCACCGAATCCACGACGTCCAGCACCCCGCCGAACCCTGGGATGGTCTTCCCCGAGTCCTTCATCCCGGCGTCCCGCTTCAGCACGCTCTCCAGCAGGTCGCCCGCCTGTCCCACCAGCCCGAAAAGCACCCCGAGCCCCGCCGCCGCCCAAAGGCTCACTTCGGCGAACCCCATCGGGCGCGACCCCTCGGGCAAGTGCAGGCGCCGGGCCACCAGCGCCACCCCCATCGCCACCAGCGCCGACATCGCGGCCCCGCCCGCCAGCCCCTCCCAGGTCTTGCCCGGGCTCAACCAGGGAATGAGTTTGTGCCTCCCCAGCGCCCGCCCGGTGAAATACGCCCCGATGTCGCACGACTTGGTGACCAGCAGCACGCCCAGGACCGACCAGGCGCTCTGATCCCGGCGTAGCGCCAGCACGAACCCCGCCATGAGGCCCAGGTAGATGAACGCGAACCCCGCCGCTCCCGCCGCGGCCGTCGCCCCCTGCAGGCTCTTGTCCCGGATGTGCCAGCAGAGGGACGAGAGCAGCACGGCCGTCGCCGCCGACGCCACCAGCGCCACGGCGTCGGTCGAGGAACTGTTCTTGGGCACGACCACCGCGACACAGAGCCCCAGGCACGCCGCGAAGCCCAGCCACCGGCGCGACGCCTTGATCCCCTGCGCCTTGAACATCGCCGCCAGCTCGCGCCCCGCGAGCACAACCAGCACCAGGCACACCGGGAACAGCACGACATTCGGCGGGTAGGTCGTGAAGTGGCCCGGCCATCGCGCCGCCAGCCAGGACGGCATCGGCGTTCGATCGATCACCTCGTCGATCCACAGCACGCCGACGATCAGCGCGATCATGAGCGGGCCGAACATGAGGCGGTGCTTGAGCACGGGGCAGAGTGTAGAGCCGGGCCCTGTGGCCCGGCGCCGGCGCCTCAGCCCCGATCATCAAGGCCGCTCGATCGTCG
>CALMQD010000489.1 GCA_937871415.1 uncultured Phycisphaerales bacterium
GGGCGCCACCCTCGGCGGGGGCGGCGGGCTTGAAGGAGCCGCCGGAGTCGCGTCGCGCCTTGTCGGCCGCCAGCGCCGCGTCGATCGCCGCGACACGGTCGGTGCGGTCGCCGCGGTCGCGGCCCTTGCGCACCTTGCCCGGGTTTTCCGCGGTGATGAGGTTGCCCTCGTCGTCGAAGTCCATCTCGGCCTTCTCCTCCTTGTGGAGTTCGCGGTCGGCCTTGACGTGCAGCTTGATGCGCGTCTCGAGGTCGGTCTCGTACTTCACGAGCACCTCATAGTCGCCGACGCGCTTGATCGTCTCGCTGAGGCGGACGTCGCGCGGGCGGACGGGGTAGCCCGCGGCGGTGAGGCCCGTGGCGATGTCCTGCTGCGTGATCTGGCCGTACAGCACGCCCAGGTCGTTGCAGCTCTTGACGAGCGAGAGCTCGAAGCCCGTGAGCTTGCCGATGATCTGCTGACGCTGGGCCCGCTGCTCGGCGAGGTGCTTCTCCGCCTCGGCGCGCTTGGACTGCAGCTGCTTGACGAGTTCCTCGCTGGGGACGGTCGCGAGTTGGCGCGGCAAGAGGTAGTTGCGCGCGTAGCCGAGGCGCACCTTCACCACGTCCCCGACGATGCCGAGGTTCTCGACGGTCTCCACCAGAAGTAGTTCAACGTTGCCTGCCATGTCGCTGTCCTTTCCCCGGCCTGTGGCTCAGGCGGGTAGTTCAGGAGCGCACGCCGGCCGATGCCGACGCCGCCCCAACGTCCCCACGGCCCCCCGTAGGTTGTGAGGCGAAGTTTAGGCGTGGAAATCGCGAGAATCACCGCTTTTCCGGCATGCCGGACCAAGACCGAACATCATGCGTAACGCGGGGAAACGGGCCGTACGATGCACGTCCGGCCTCGGATCGCCTGCCCGTTCCAGGCGACGGCGGCGCTTGCTCAAACGACCCTTTTCCGTGACGACCTCCGATCCAGCCTCGGTTCGAAACGCGAAAGCCGGACCGCTGCGCTTTGTCCCGGTGATCGTCGGACCGACGGCGTCGGGCAAGAGCGACCTGGGCGTCGCGCTGGCGCATCTCGTCACCGCCCGAACAAGCCAGCCCTGCGAAGTCCTCGCCGCCGACGCGTTCCAGGTTTATCGCGGCATGGACATCGGCACCGCCAAGCCCTCGATGATCGAACGCGGCGGCGTGCCGCACCGCCTGATCGACCTCGTCGACCCGCACGACCTTGTTGTGAAGTTCACGCTCGACGACTGGCTGCGCGAGGCGCGGTCGGCGATCGACAACATCCAGGCCCGCGGCGGAGTGCCGATCGTCGTCGGCGGAACCTCGCTGTACGTGCAATCTCTCGTTCGCGGCATGTTCGAGGGCCCGGCGGCGGATGAATCGCTCCGCGTCGAACTGGGCGCGATGACGCCGGAGGCCCGGCGCGCCGAACTGGAGCGCATCGACCCCGGCGCGGCCGCGCGCATCCACCCGAACGATGCGCGCCGGACGATCCGCGCGCTCGAAGTCTTCCGGCTGACCGGCCGCCCGATCTCGGAACTGCAAACGCAGTGGAGCGCCGACGAAGGGCCCAGTGCGGCGAGCCCGTTCCGGTTGTTCGTGCTGAGTTGGCCGGTGGAGGAACTCAACCGTCGCATCAACCAGCGCGTGCGCCGGATGATGGACCCCGACGCACCGGGGCGCGAGCCAGCGGGAGAATCAGCCGCGGGGAGTACGCTGCTCACGGAACTCAAGGGCCTCCTCGCCCGCGGCCCGTTGAATGCCCAGGCCCGCGAGGCGCTGGGGTATAAGCAACTCCTGGCGCACCTGGAGTCGTCAAGCGGCGCAGGTTCTCGCCCCGTGAGCCTGGAAGACGCGGTCGAGAAGATCAAGATCGAGACGCGCCGGTTCGCCAAGAACCAGCGGACGTGGATGAAGCGACTGGCCGCAACGCCGGGCGCCGTGACGCTGGAGGCTTCGGGAACTCCGACGGCCGAACTCGCGGAACGTGTGTGGGAATCACTGATGAACAGCGCGCGTGAAGATTGACGTTTCACGCGGCCATAGAAACACCCGGAGACTCGCATGATCGTCCACGGCATCACGCCCATCCTGAACGTTTCGAGCATCCGCGCGAGTCTGGAGTGGTTCGAGGGCCTGGGGTGGCGGCGGTGCTGGACGTACAACGACTCGGGGATGATCGAAGGGGCGCGCGACGAGAACGAGGCGGGCCCGGCGAACTTCGCTGCGGTCGGGAGCGGGGCGGTGGAGATCTTTCTGTGCCGCGACGGTCAGGGCTCGCGCGGGCAGATGCCGCGGGAACCGGGCGACGAGCAGACAGGGGGCGTGTGGCTGAGTTGGTGGGTGGGTTCGCCCGCGGAAGTCGAAGCGGCGCACGCCCGGGCGGTGGAACGGGGGTACGTCATCAACTGGCCGCCGACCGATGAACCCTGGGGCGTGCGCGAGTGCCGCATCGTGCATCCGGACGGGCACACGTTCCGGGTCAGCGCGGCGATACGCCGGTAGTCGGATGCGTGCGAAACTCGCTGATCCCGTATGCGCAAAGTCCGGACAAACTCGCAATAGTCAGTCCGCACTCGCCACGCCCTCGGCCTCGATCTCGACGAGCATCGCCGGGTCGATGAGGCGCGAGACCTCGACCATCGTCAGGCACGGGTCGTGGCGGTCGAAGAACTCGCGGTGGGCCGCGGCGAACTCGGCGCTGCGCGAAATGTCGGTCACGAACATGCGCACACGCGTGATGCACGAGCGGTCGGCGCGCACCTGCGCGAGCGCGTTCTCGATGATGCGGAAGCACCAGCGGGCCTGGCCCGCCGCGTCGCCGGGCGAGAGGACGTGGCCCTCGGGATCGACCGCGGTGGTGCCGGTAATGAAGATCAGCCGGCCCGCGCGCAGGGCGCGGCAATAGCCGTAGCGGCTTTCCCACGGCGCGCCCGTGTACGCACGCTCGAATCCGGTGGTCATGAGCGGACTGTAGAGGTGTCGGAGGATTCGGCGCCGCGCCTCGTGGCAGTCAAACTCCTGCACCGCGTGGACTTCCGGACGCGGCGCGCGGGGGTGTTTCACCGGGCTTGTCCGGCGGAGTTCGCCCCTACACTTGCGGGTCCGAAAACGCGACCGTCCACCCCGTTCGAGGCCGCCGATTGTCCGCTGTTGTCGCCAGTTTTAGCCGGAGTTCGACGATGTTGGCGCTGAAAGCGGTACAAAGTCGGAAGACGGGGCCTGCGGCGCGGTCCATCGGCGTTCGGCCTGCGTAGGGCTTTGTGAGTCAACAGTT
>CALMQD010000490.1 GCA_937871415.1 uncultured Phycisphaerales bacterium
GCCGACGAGGGTGGCGGCGAGCGCAGGGGCGAGGAGCAGCGCCCGGCGCGTCGCCTGCACGTCGAGGTGGGCCGCGGAGCAGAGCGTGTGGAAGAACTCGTCCTCCACCGCCTCGGCGCCCATGGCCAGGGCGATGAGCGTCCCGATGCGGTCGCGCCGGCGGTACTCGGCCAGCGGGATCCCCCAGCACCCGGGGAACAGGCGCACGATCTCGGGGTCCTGCTGCTGCGACCAGCGCTTGGCCTGGTCGCCGATGAGCCGGGTCATGGGCAAAGAGCCCAGCAGGATCGACAGCGTCCCCTTCTCGATCGGGCCCTGCAGGAGCACGCCGCCGGAGTCGGCGCGCCACGTCGGGATGCCCAGCGCCGAGCAGCGTTCGCGCAGCATCGCGATGCTCTGAGGGGTCGCGTCGCGGATCGGGGTCGGCAGCGTCAGCAGCGAGCCGTTCACAAGATTCGTCATCCGCGTTCCTTCCATGAGTCTCGGGCGGGCGAAGGGTCCGGCGCCCGGGTTGTGCGTTGGAACAGGTCCCGACGGGTCACGCCGCGTTCGACAGGCGCGCGGCGCCCGCCGCGCTCTCGTTCAGCACCGACTCGATGACGTTCACCAGTTCGCGTGCCGAGAAGGGCTTGGCCATGATGTGACGGATGGTCGTCGCCTCCAGGCGCGGCTCGTCGAGCACGTGCCCGCGCGCCGTCAGCAGGATGATGGGCACCCCGCGCGTCGACGCGTTGTCCGCGATCTTGTTCGCCAGGTCCAGCCCGCTCATGAACGGCATCTGCAGGTCGGTCACGATCAGGTCCGGCCTGCGGCTGAGCGCCAGTTCCAGCGCCGCCTCGCCGTCGGGCGCGTCCATCACCTCGAAACCGCACGACCGCAGCTTCTCGCCCACCACCATCCGGATCGGGGTCTCGTCGTCGGCGATGAGCACGAGGCGCCGGCGCCCCACGTCCGCCGGGTTCCCGTGCGAGATCCCGGTGAGGTTGCTGGTTCCGCCGCGGCTATCGGGGGTGAGCTTCACGTCTGGTCCTTTCCCGGATCGACAAGGACGCGCACGTTCCGCGGGCCGCACGCAGGCCCTCGACCGAGCGTCCAACCTTTGAAATCGACCGGCCATGACCCCGGCTTTCGCCGAGGATTTGGGCCCGGGAAGGCGTCCGCCGGGCTGCGTGTGCTGTGCGTTCTGGGCCGGTCCGGCGCGGGGAAAGCGCTCGGCGCCGCGCGAACAATCGCGGGATATCGGACCTGTTCCGGGGGCGTCCCGCCACGGCCCGGCGGGGGTGACACCCCCGAACGACTCGGTGAAACGCCGCGGGGGGCGATGAACCTCCCCGAGCGGTTCTTGCGCGAATGAAGACCGTAACGCCGCCCAACCCGGCCGGGACCGCGACGCGTGCGCTCGAACTGGCGCGTGAGTCCTTCGCCCTGCGCGGCTGGACGCCCTTCGACTTCCAGCAAGCCGCGTGGATGCAGTACCTCCACCGCCGCTCGGGCCTGATCCACGCGCCGACGGGGTTGGGCAAGACGCTGGCGGCGCTCATGGGCCCGGTCTGCGAACTCGCCGCGGAACTCGAGGCGCGCGGCG
>CALMQD010000491.1 GCA_937871415.1 uncultured Phycisphaerales bacterium
CCGACGTCCGCACCGGCGCCGAAGTGCCCGCCGACGCGCTCCGAACACTGCTGGTGGGCCCCATGGCCCGCCTGCGCGCGGGCGAGAGCGCCGCGGGCGTCGGAGTCGATCCCGCGGCCACGCGCGCGGCGTTCGGCGACCTCCGCCGCGCCATCCTGCTCCGCGAGATCCTCGACCGGCCGGTCTCGATGCGCGAACCGCGCGAGATCGAAGGGCGCATGAGCGTCTGACCCCCGCGCCGCCCGTCGGCGCGACCGGCTGAACGATGAGCACCACCGCTTCTGAACAACATCCGTCGGACCGGCAGGACGCGCCGGCGCTGCTCGATTCGCTGCGCCTGGCGGCCATGGACATCAAACTGGCGCACTCGGTCTTTGCCTTGCCGTTCGCGCTGCTCGCGGCGTTCCTGGCGCGCGACGAGCACGGCTCGCCCCCGCGCTTCGCCGCGCAACTGGGCCTCGTCGTCGTGTGCATGGTCTGCGCCCGCACGTTCGCGATGCTCGTGAACCGCCTGGCCGACCGGAGATGGGACGCCATGAACCCGCGCACGCACCGGCGCGTCATCGCATCGGGACGCCTCTCGGTCGGGCGCGCGGCGGTCGTGACCCTCGCCGCGGCGGGGGCGTTTATTCTCGCCTGCGCGGGCTTCTGGGCGGCCTTCGGCAACCCTTGGCCGATCCTGCTCAGCCTGCCCACGCTCGTGTGGATCGCCTTCTATTCCTTCACCAAGCGCTTCACGGTGCTCTGCCACTTCTTCCTGGGCGGCGCGCTGGCGCTCAGCCCCTTGGCCGCGGCGATCGCCGTGCGCCCCGGTGCGCTGGCGGAGTGGGCCCCGTCGGGCTCGATTCAGTACACGGGCTTCGGCGTCGGCGCGACGCTCGCGCTGCTCTCGGGCATGGTGCTGCTGTGGGTCGCGGGGTTCGACATCATCTATGCGTTGCAGGACGTCGAGTTCGACCGCGCCGCGCGCCTGTCGTCGATCCCCGCGCGCCTCGGTCCGCGCGGCGCGATCTGGGTGAGCCGCGCCCTGCACGCGCTGGCCTTCGGCCTGCTCGTCCTCGCCGGCGCCAGTTCCTGGAAACTCGGCTGGCTCTTCGATTCCGCCGTCGGCCTCGTCGGCGTGCTGCTGGTCATCGAGCACGCGGTGCTGGCGACCCGCGGCAAGGCCGGGCTCGACATGGCCTTCTTCACGCTCAACGGCGTCGTGTCGTGCGCCCTGGGCGTCGCCGGCATCATCGACCTTCTGAACTGACGCCGATCCGCGCCCCGCGCCGTCCTACCGTCCCGCGTGCCGCGGTACCGCCTCACGATCGCCTACGACGGGACCGACTTCTGCGGCTGGCAGAAGCAGTTCCCGCACGCCGACGCCGTGCCCGGCGCCCTGACGCGGTTCCACGACGACGATCCGCCGGTCTTCGAGTTCCCGGGTGTGCTGCCGGCGGCGATCGAAGGTGCGCCCGGCGAACACACTGCGGACGCCGCGAGCGCACACGCAGAGAACCCCGATCCCCGCCCGCGCGCGGAGCTCCGCACCGTGCAGTCCGTGGTCGAGCGCGCCGTGCGACTCACCGTCCGTCAGCCCGTCGTCGTCATGGGTGCATCCCGCACCGACTCGGGCGTTCACGCCCGGGGGCAGGTGTGCGCGTTCTCGACGTTCGATGTGCCCGGCGCGCAGCCCGCGAGCGGCGGCTCTACCGCCCGCATCGAAACGCGCCAGCCCGGCGCCGACCCCGAGCCGCCCACCAACTTCGAGCGTTTCGGGGGCGGTTGGCCCGCCGAGCGCGGCGCCGCGGCCCTTGTACGAGCCCTCAACGCCCGACTGCCCGCCGACGTGCTCGTGCGCACCGCCGACGTCGTGCCCCCGGACTTCGACCCCATCTCCGGCGCGATCAGCAAGGCCTATTCCTACTCGATCTTCAGTTCGCGCCAGCGCCCGCTCTGGGAGCGTCGGCAGAGCCTGCACGTGTGGCACGAACTCGACGCCGAGCGCATGCGGCGTGCCGCGGCCCTGTTCGTCGGCGAGCACGATTTCGCCGCGTTCGCCGCGGCGGGCCACGCGCGCCAGTCCACCGTGCGCACCGTCTTCTCCTGCACCGTGCGCGAGCGTGAACTCCCCGACCTCCTCGACGGCGAGGTTGGCGGACGCCTGATCACGATCGACATCGCCGGCTCCGGGTTCCTGTGGAACATGGTCCGGATCATCTCGGGCACGCTCGTCGAGGCCGGCAAGGGCGCGATCGGTGAGGACCGCATCCGCGAGGCGCTCCGGTCGGGCGACCGCCGGCTCGCGGGCCCGACGCTCCCGCCGCAGGGCCTGTGCCTGGAGTGGATCCGCTACGCCGACGTGCCACGGGCGTGAAGCGGGCTCCGTGGGGGCGCCTACTCCCAGGTCAGGTCGATGACGATCGGCCAGTGATCGCTCCCGCGCGATTCCGAGCGCGTCCACGACACGACCCCGAACTCGTCGCTGATGAGCGCATCGTCGATGGCGATCGTCAGGGGCCAGTTCCCGCCGAAAGAAGAGCGCTGCGCACGCGCCTGCGCGTGGTCGGCGGGGTTCGGCGCCTTCACGTCCGCCGGCACCGCCGTTGTGAGACCCTCCCGCGTCGGCCACGTGCCCTCGAGGCGCATCAGCGGCTTGGCCCGTCTCAGTCCCGCGCCCGCAAGCAGGCGCGACCGGTACCCCGTGGGCGTCGAGTTCAGGTCGCCGATCACGAGCACCGGTGTGCCGCGGCTCCGCGCGTCTTCCACCAGCGCCGCCGCCCGGCGTGTCATCTCGTTGCCGAGCTCCCATCGCCCGCTGTTCCGGGGCGAGGGCGGGTGCAGGCCCACGATGAGTACTTGGCCGCCGGGCGCGCTCGGCACGTTCGCGATCACGCTCGCGACCGCCGTGCCGGGGTCTTGCTTCGAGTACGGCTCGGTGCTGCCGGCGATGGGCGTGAGGCCCCAGCGCGACGCGATGATCACGTCGCCGACGAGCGCCGGATCGTTCTCGATGCCCGGCCAGGGGAGGTGGAAGCCGCGCTGCCAGTGGGCGCCCGGCTCGAAAAACGGCCCGTCGGGGGACGCGGCCGAAAGCGGGATCGGCTTGACGGGAGGGCCTACGAGCGCTCGCCAACTGCGCATGACGCCCGGCGAGGGCTCGGCGATGACCACGATGTCCGGGTCCCACTTGCGCAGGTCGTCCAGGAAAGCGTCGGAAGTCTGGCCGCGGCTGGCGTTGAAGAGCAGCACGCGCAGCGCCGTGCCCGGCGGCCTCGCCGCTTGCGTGTCCGTCGCGCTCGGCGTCAGCCCCGGGCGCGGCAGGATCGCGGCCCGATGCCGCGAGAGCATCGCGCACTGCACCAAAACCAGCAGCGCCGCAGCACCCAGCAGGCGCCAACGGCGCAACGCCGCGAGTGCGAGCATCAGCACGAGTGTCGCCAACAGCAACTGAGCGCACAGGTTCGCCAGGAGATCGACCAGGCGCGAAGCGCCGGGATCGAGCAGCGCCGCCGTCCACGCGACCAGCGGCGCCAGCAGCGCGGCGCACACCGCCGTCAGGGCGCGGCTTCGTCGCCGGCGCCGAAGTCCGCTCGGCGCGCCTTGCCGCGCGCCCCGATCGTTCGTTGCGTTCATGGCACGCCCTGCGGCGAAACCCCGGCGGTCTGCTGCAGCCACGCCCACTGCCGGCGGACACCTTCCTCGAACGACGTTGACGGCCGGTATCCGAGTTCCTCGCCCGAGCGCGTCAGGTCGGCGAAGGTGCGTTCGACGTCGCCGGGCTGCGCGGGCCTGCGGTCGATGATCGCCTTCGCCCCCGTCACGCGTTCGATCGTCGCGATCATCTCGCTCAGCGACACCGGCTGATTGCCGCCGAGGTTCCAGATGCGGAACCCGTGCCGCTCGACCCGGTCGTAACTGGCGATCACGCCCCGCACGATGTCGTCGATGAACGTGTAGTCGCGGCTGGCCGAGCCGTCGCCGAACACGGGGATGGGCCGGGACGCGGCGGGGTGCGTGCCCGGGCCGCCGCTCGAGGCGGGAGCGGGGTCCGACGCCCCGGCCAGTTCGTCGATCCCCCCGACGCGGCTCAGGAACAGCGAGATCGCCAGGTCCGGCCGCTGGCGCGGTCCGTAGACCGTGAAGAACCGCAGACACGCCGTCGGCATCTTCGTCAATGCCCAGTGCGCGTGCCCGATGAGTTCGCACGCCCGCTTGGTCGCCGCGTACGGCGAGATCGGGCCCGACACGTCGTCCGCCTCACTGAACGGCACCTTCGGGTTGTTGCCGTACACGCTGGAACTCGACGCCATCACGAACACGCGGCACGACGCCCCGCTCGGGTCGTCATCGCGGCAGCGCCGCGCCTCCTCCAGCAGCACGCTCGTGCCCAGCACGTTCGCGCGGCTGTAGCCCACCGGGTCCGCGATGCTCGGCCTCACCCCCGCCTTCGCGGCCAGGTGGATGACCCCGGACGGGCGCGTTCGGCTGAACAGCCGACGCATCGCCGCGTCATCGACGATATCCGCTTCGACGAACTCGAACGAGGCGCGGGCGTGAGTCTTCTGCGCCTTCACCGCCGCCGCCCGCACCTCGCGCAGGTTGCGCTCCTTCAGGCGCGGGTGGTAATACGGATCGAAGTTGTCAAGCCCCACCACCCGCTCGCCCCGAGCGAGCAGCGCCTCACAGACGTGCGAGCCGATGAAACCCGCCGCGCCGGTGACCAGGATCGGTCGTTCCCCGACGCCGGACGGTGCGTGGCCTGGGCCGGGTCGTTCGCTGGGTCGTTGGGTCATGCCGCCCAAGGGTAGGAAAGCGGTCCGATCACCGGTCGCCCGTCGCACGGACCCTCCGCCCCTACGCTCGCAGCACGCGTGATCCTGGTCATCGACAACTACGACTCGTTCACGTACAACCTCGTGCAGCGGCTCGGCGAGATCGACCCCGCGCTGCCCGTCGAAGTGGTGCGCAACGACCGGATCAGCGCGGCGCAGGTCGCGGACATGCGTCCGCGCGGCGTGGTGATCTCCCCCGGGCCCTGCACGCCCCTGGAGAGCGGCGTGTCGATCGACATCGTCCGCTCGCTCGCCGGACGCGTCCCGATCCTGGGCGTCTGCCTCGGGCACCAGTGCCTGGGCGCCGCCCACGGCATGAGCGTCGCGCGGCACACAACGCCGGTCCACGGGAAGGCGTCCCTCATCCACCACGACGGGCGCGGCCTGTTCGAAGGCCTGCCCAGCCCCTTTCAGGCCGCGCGGTACCACTCGCTGGTCGTGCTCGAAGACTCCGTGCCGCCGGTCGACGCGACCGACGGCGGGTGGGAGATCAGCGCGTGGACGGACGAGGCGCCCGACCGCCCCGGAACGCGGTCCCCGCGCGTGGTCATGGGCCTCCGGCGCGTCTGGCCCCCAAACGCGGGCGCGCCCGCCCCGGCGATGCTCGAGGGCGTGCAGTTCCACCCCGAGAGTTTCCTGACGCCGCTGGGCCCGGCCTTGCTCGCGAACTTCCTGCGGGCGTGCGGCGGAGCGTCCAAGGGGCGCTGACGGTTTCCGCTACGATTCACGCGTGGACAGCGTGAGCCTGCGAAATCGCTGGGACTCGTTGTGCGCGCGGGTCGGCGCGTTCAAGCGCGTGGAGGAGTCGGACCTGACGTTCGACATGCTCCTGGCGCTCTATACCCACCCCGCGCGCGCCTACCACAACCTCGACCACATCGCGCAGGTGCTCGCGGCGTTCGACGACGTCCGCGGCCTGGCCGAGGACAAGGACTGCGTCGAGTTCGCCATCTGGATGCACGACTGCGTCTACATCGCCGAGCGCCCGGACAATGAAGAACGCTCCGCCGACGCGGCTTCCATGATCGCGGGGCTCCTCGGCTGCACGCCCGAGTTCATTGCGCACGTGCGCTCGCTCATCGCCGTGACGCGCCACAGCGTGCCCCCGGCGCGCGGCGACTGGGCGCTCATCGCCGACCTCGACCTTGCGATCCTCGCCGCGCCGTGGGAGCCGTCGCCGCAGGAGGCCGGCGGTGGGGGGGCTGGGGCGGTCATGGGTTACAACGCCTACCGCAAGGCCATCCGGCGCGAGTTCGCCTTCGCCACCGACGATCAGTTCATCGCCGGTCGAACCGCCTTCCTGCAGCGCATGCTCGAACGCGACCGCGTCTTCCACACCGCCTACTTCCACCAGCGGCTCGACCGCGCGGCCCGCGAGAACATGGAACGCGAGCTCGACGAACTCGCGAAGGGTCGATTGGAGTAGCCCCAGCCGGAAAATGCTGCTGTGGTCTCGTCGTCAAGTTCCGGCGCGAGGTGTTGCCGCCCGGCACCTTTGGATGCGTGACTGGCGCTCGCAGAAGCGGATCAACAAAGCGGGCGACGCTTGCGCGCCGCCCGCCGTGTGTGTTGATTGA
>CALMQD010000492.1 GCA_937871415.1 uncultured Phycisphaerales bacterium
ACAGGCCGCCTCACGGGCAACCATTGGGCCCGTGGGAGCGGCCTTTTGTGTCGCGCGGCCTCGCGCTCGCGGCTTGCCACCCGGCAGCCCGAGTCGTAATGCCGTTCGGATTTTGAGAGGATACTGTTCCTACCCCATCAGGAGTCTCGAGAACACCGAGATTTGGTCGCGGCCCGCGTGGTGCCTAAACTTCCCGCCCTGCCCGGCCCGTTGGGCCCGCGGCGGGGCTTTGCAGGAGCAGCCAGTGGTTCGGATTCGTCTTCAGCGCGTCGGTCGTCGTCACGTCCCCGTCTATCGCCTCAACGCGATCGACAAGCGCACCAAGCGCGACGGCAAGGTCCTCGAGAACCTCGGGTGGTACGACCCGACGGCCCAGGACAAGGACAAGCAGCTCCACCTCAAGACCGAACGCATCCAGCACTGGCTGTCGAAGGGCGCTCAGCCGTCCGACACCGTGATGGACATGTTCGCCAAGGTTGGCCTGGTCGACGCCGAGGCGTGGAAGAAGGTCCGTGCCGGGCGAGTCGAGGCCAAGAAGAAGACCGAGGCGAACAAGGCGGCCGCCGCCGCCGCCGGCGAAAAGAAGAAGGAAGAAAAGAAGGCGGAGTGATCCGGGCGACCGCGCCGCACCTGTCCATCGCACGTTGATTTCGCACGCCGCCCGGTCCACCGGTCGGCGTTTTTCTTTGGGCACGCCTGCTTTTGAGCGATCACACCGTCCATCCCGGCACGCGACGCATCGACGTCCTCACGACGTTCCCGGAGATGTTCGCAACCGCCGACGCGGGCGAAGAAGGGGGCGCCCGGTTCGGGCCGCTCAACCACAGCATCCCCGCACGGGCTCGTCGCGCCCGTCTCGTCGAGTGGCACGCCCACAACCTCCGGGATTTCACGCACGACAAGCACCAGAAGACCGACGACCGTCCCTTCGGCGGAGGGCCCGGCATGGTCATGACCTGCCAGCCGCTCTTCGACGCGGTGCTCGCGGTCGAAGCGCTCGATCCGCGTCCCACCCGGCGCGTGCTGCTGACGCCGCAGGGCCGATTGCTCCGACAACCCCTCGTCGAAGAACTCGCCCGCGAGCCTCGGCTGCTGTTGATCGCGGGGCATTACGAAGGGGTGGACGAGCGCGTCATCGAAGAACTCGAACCCCTCGAAGTCTCCCTGGGGGATTACGTGCTCTCCGGCGGCGAACTGGCCGCCATGGTGCTCATGGACGCGGTCATTCGCCTGTACCCGGGCGCGCTGGGGCACGAGACCTCGGCGGCCGAGGACTCCTTCTCGCCGGTGGACCTCCCGCGGCTGAGCCGGCGTGAGCGGGAACTGCTCCGCGATCTGGGCTGGACCGAGGCCCCCCCCGACCCTGCGTCGCCGGTTCCGTCCCGGGCGAGCGCGCCGGGTGATGCCGAGCCCCGCCTGCTGGACTGCCCCCACTACGCGAAGCCCCGGGAGTGGAGGGGCCGGTTGGTCCCGGATGTGCTGCTGTCCGGGGACCATGGGGCGATCGCCCGTTGGCGCCTTGAGCAGAGAATCCGCCGCACGCTGGCTCGGAGGCCCGATCTTGCCCCGCCGGGGATCGAGCGGTACCTGCTCCTTGGCGAACAGCCTCCCGGCCCGGGAACCACCGGCTAGGCCCGGTGGGAGGCCCTCCCGGCATGCGAACGCCCTGAGGATGGACCGCCGCCACCACCCGGCTTAGACTTTCCCCCTTCCCAAGCCCCTTCTTCGCCCGGCTTCCGTCCCTTCCTCCGACCCGCTTTCTGTCGTCCCGCCCGCTTCGCGGCGCCGCAAACCCAAGCCGCACAAAAGGTTGTCCGCCATGTCCAAGAGCACTGTCGAGATCCTCGAGTCTATCAACCAGTCGATCCTCAAGACCGACATCCCCAGGATGGACATCGGCGACACGGTCAACGTCCACTTCCGCATCATCGAAGGCGAGAAGGAGCGCGTGCAGGTTTTTCAGGGGGTGCTGATCTCCCGCTCGGGGCGCGGCGTCAATGAGATGGCGATCGTTCGGCGCATCGTCGACAACATGGGCGTCGAGCGCATCTTCCCGGTGCACTCGCCCAAGGTCGCGTTGTACGAGGTCGTGCGTCGCGGCGATTCGCGTCGCGCCAAGCTCTACTTCCTCCGCGAGCGCGACGGCAAGAGCCGGCGCCTGCGTGATCGCCGTCGCGGCATGAAGGCCGTGACGGGTGTCCCGACCTCCGGTGGCTCGACGGGCATGGTGCCGGTGGCCCCGCCGCCGTCCTCGCAGGGCAAGAAGAAGGGCAAGTAACGACCTGACCGGCACCGCGGCCGGTGCGCGGCCCAGAGAGAACGAGCGAACATCCGTGAACGCCCGCGCCCGTCGCGGGCGTTTTGCTGCGCAGACGCCATCGGCTCAGCCCAGCATTCGAGCGACGGCGAAGACGGTCGCGCCGATTCCCACGATCATCTCGAGCATGCCCAGGAGGATCGCGATCCAGGCGTGAGCGCTCCCGTGCGCGTGGGGGTTCAGTCGAGCGTACCGGAAGCCCGTGACCCCCAGGTAAACCACGATGCACGCGTAAATGAGCCCGAGCAGCGGCACGAGCATCATCAGCAGCCCGAAAACCGACATGTAGTAGCCGGTGAGCGCGCGCGGATTGCGGTACGGAACGATGACCGAGGCGGTGTCGTCGCGCACCGGCTGCACCGGCCCCGGGCTCGTCGGCGGGGCCTGCAGGATCGGCGCGAGCGACGGAACATCCATGACCCACCGGCGCTCGCCCAACGATCCATCCGGCGCCACTTCGTACACCGCCGAGTCGCGGCCCAGACGGCTCTCGCGTGCCCATTGCTCGATCGTGGAAAGGTCGGCCGGGCCGAATCGTTGCCCGCTCGCGAGTTCGACCACGAACCGCGCCGGCCCGGCTTCGGATGCCAACTCGAACGCATGGTCGGACGCACGCTGTTCCGTAGTCATCCGGACAGTGTGCGAGGGAGGGGCGCGGCGTGTCAAGCCCGGCTCCCGGCGCTCCGCCCGCCCACGCCCTCGACCCGCGGTACGCTCTGAGCATGGCGCTGCACTACCAGACCGCGGGGGAATCGCACGGTCCATCGCTGATCTCGCTCATCAGCGGCCTTCCCGCCGACGTGCCGGTGGACGAGGCGTTCATCAACGCCGAACTCACCCGCCGCCAGGGGGGCTACGGGCGCGGCGGGCGTCAGCGGATCGAGTCCGACCGCGTCGAGGTCCTCTCGGGCGTGCGGCTGGGACGGACCACCGGCGCCCCCGTCACGCTCCGGATCGTGAACAAAGACTCGCGCCTCGACGATCAGGCCAAGACCCCGCCGGTGCGTCTGCCGCGTCCCGGGCACGCCGACCTCGCGGGCTCGATCAAGTACCTCACCACCGACTGCCGCAACACGCTCGAGCGCGCCAGCGCGCGAGAGACCGCGGCGCGCGTCGCGGCTGGCGCGCTGGCGCGGTGCTATCTCCGCGCGGTCACGTCCCCGGGCGCGGACCCGATCGAGGTCTTCGGCTTCGTGCGATCGATCGGACCCGCGGCGTGGGCCGGGTCTGTGACGCCGGACAACTGGCGCTCGCTGGTGGCGCCGCGCGACGCGAGCGAGACCTACTGCCCCGACAGCACGCCGGGCGCGCCCGGACCGGCTACGCAGTCGCAGGTCGAGGTCATTCACCGGGCGAAAGTCGACAAGGACACCGCCGGCGGGGTCGCGGAAGCCCACGTGTTCAACTGTCCGCCCGGCCTGGGTTCGACGATGGACTGGCGCGATCGGCTCGACGCCCGGTTGGCCGCGGCGGTCATGGGCATTCAGGCGTTCAAGGGTGTCGAGATCGGCATGGGCTTCGAGGCGGCCCGCCTGCCGGGTTCGCAGGTCCACGACCCGATCGCGTTCGACGCCGCACGCCGCGGGAGCCCTTCGCTGGGCTTCGTCCGCGCGACGAACAACGCCGGGGGGCTCGAAGGGGGCATGACCAACGGCGCGCCGGTGGTCGTCCGCGGCGCGATGAAGCCGATCTCCACGCTCCTGCGCGGCATGCCGAGCGTGGACCTCGACAGCAAGCAGAGCGCGACGAGCGCGTACGAGCGGTCCGACATCTGCGCCGTCTCGGCGGCGAGCGTGGTCATGGAGAACGCGGTCGCCTTCGAGATCGCCCGCGCTTTCTCCGAAAAGTTCGCGGGCGACAGCGTGCGCGAGACCGGCGATCGCTATGCGCACTACCTTGAACTGGCGCGGCGGCTGCCGCTGCCGGACTGATCTCGCGGCGATTGCATAGGCATAGAAGGATGGGCCGCTGAAACGCCCGTCCAACGTCCCGAAATCCGGCGCGTCATAAACCCACCTCGGGCGAGCGTGAATCGCGCCTCGCGGTGGCTTGCGCGGATGGGAATTCGAAACTTGATCTGAAGCGATCGACGCCTGCACGTAACGGGGACTCAACCCCGCCGCGAGCGGGACCAAGACCGCCTCACCCCCCTCTCCGCATCTCCGGGCAAGACCCGGGCTGCTGGAACGAGGACAGGGCTGTGTTGATTTGTTCGTCCGCATCCATTTTCAGATCAGGAGAGAGACCATGAAGACCGCCACCCTCATCAAGTCTGTGACCGCCGCGTCGATCGTCGCCGCCCTGGGCTCCGCCCAAACCGCGAATGCCGACACGATCAAGGCGCAGTTCACGTACACCCTGTCGAAGACGCTGAACGTCACCTCGCCTGTGAGCGACGGCAACGTGAACACCGTCAAGTTCGAGTGGACCCGCAAGGACTCCGCGGGCCCCGGGGTCGATGCCAACATCGGTTCGCCGTTCAACACCTACTGCGTCGACCTCGCCCAGTACGTGAGCGCGAACACGAACTACACGTACAACGTCGTTTCGCCCGCCGCGCACGGCTTCACGTCGAACCAGGAGACCCTGCTCGCCCGCCTGTGGGCCACGCAGTTCGACAACATCGACACGGTCAACGAGTCGGCCGCGTTTCAGGTCGCGGTGTGGGAAATCACCTACGACACGAACCTGAACCTGAGCACGGGCTCGTTCAAGCTCAACGACAACGCGACGATCCGCACGCTCGCCCAGGGCTGGATCGACACCATCAGCAGCCCCTCGTTCTCCTACAACGGCACCCTTCCCACCCTCTTCGTCCTCGAGTCCTCCACCGCCCAGGACCAGTTGACGGCGGTCCCGACGAATGTTCCCGCGGCGGGCAGCGGCATGCTCGCCCTCGCCGGGATGAGCCTCCTGGGCAAGCGTCGGGCGCGCAAGTAAGCCCGACTCGTCCCCGAGTCACCCCCCCGCTTCTTCAATGATCCCACAGAACGGCACACGCCCCACCCCGCGGTGGGGCTTGTGCTTTGGAGGACCGAAGGAACGGAGCATTGCGCAAAGCTACGGCCCGTAACTCAGCGGGGCGGCTCGCCGCGTCTGATCGGCGCCGGCTGCGGCTCGGGGTCGTGCATCGGTGACGGAGGATCGCTGGCGGGAAACGTGTCCTTGAGCGCCGCGTCGATTTCCTGCTCGCTGGCAGGTCGGTCCGCGTCCGACCGATCGGCGCGGCACGCGGGCGGCTCCCGTGTGCCCGCTCGCGGCCCGGCCCCGGATGCTTGCGGAGTGACCATATTTCACGAGCATACACCGCACACGCGCGCTCGCACGCGGGCCGCCGCGATTCTCCGCGGAAAGCGGGGATCGGTCTGAGCCACGCCTCATTCGGGGCTCACCGTCCAGCCACTCACGAAGAGAAGAGTCTGTTGGAGGTGTGCCATGCACGGAGAACGCCCGGAACTCGAACATGAAGCGCCGTCGAGTCCTTTGGACAACCAAGAGCCCGTGATGGGTCGCCCCGCCGAAGCCGACACCCGCATCGGGGATCTACCGATGCACATGCCTGCCGCACGCGACACCGCGGCGGAAGACATCCGACGCGCATCGCACGAGGGACTTCCCGGTGACCCCAATGCGGGCCCGGGTCTTCTCGCCATGGAGATCGCCGTGATCGTGGGGGTTCTGCTGCTGGTCGCGATCGGCGTATCGGTGACGATTGGCTGGGAGCTGGGCGTCGTGGTGCTCGCTTTGGGGCTGGTCGGCCTTTTCTGGAACCCGGTCATCGGCACCACCATCCTGCGCATTCGTGATCGCCGGGACGTCGCCGAGCTGGAAGACGCCGAGCGATCCGGAACCGCGGCGCGCATTCAACCAACCTCGCGTCCGCGATGAGCAGGCGGCATGAGCCGCTCCTCAGTACCGCGTCACGCCACGCTTACAGCATCGAACCAACCTCTCCGGTCCGGCGGCGCCGCCGCCGGAGATCGTTTCCGCGCCACACACTCACACAGGAGGTTGACCATGTTGGAATCTCTAAAAGACCTGTTCCAGGACCAGATCCGCGACCTGTACAGCGCGGAGTCG
>CALMQD010000493.1 GCA_937871415.1 uncultured Phycisphaerales bacterium
CTGCCCGCTCCCGCTCGGCCCGGGGTTTGCTCCGAATCCTGACGAAGGCGCGCCCCCCGGCGCCGGCCCGAGCAGGGCGGAGCGTCCGGCGCCTCCCGCTCGCCCCGCTTCATCCGAACCTTCCCGCACCAGGACCGCGGCCCGCGCGTAACCCGAGCCGTCCAGCACCGTCCTCACCGCGGCCAGCGCCAGTTCCTGTTCGTCGGTGGCGCTGTTGAACGTCGTCATGCAGTCCGCCAGCAGGCGCAGACACCGCGCCGAGTGGGACTGCGCCCCCGCGCGGAGCGAACCCACGGAGGTGATCCGCGACACCGCGTCGGTGTCGTCGATCGTCCGCGCGCTGGGCACGGGCACCACCCCGACGAAGACGCGGAACGTCCAGCTCGCGATCCGTACCAGGTCGCCCGGCTCCAGCGGCGTCGGTGTGTTCGACGTCAGGCGCGTGCCGTTGACGAATGTCCCCTGCGAAGATTCGAGGTCCACGATGAACCAGGTCGGATGCCGGAACAGCAGCGACGCGTGCTTTCGGCTCACGCGATCGTCCGGAAGACACACCTCGCACGTCGGCGAGCGACCGACGACCGCCGGCGCATCCTCGCGCACGGTAAACGTGCGCAACGCCTCCCCTCCCTCCCCGGTCAGTGTGTGCAGCGTCAGGTCCATCGCGGAGAGAGCATATCGACCCGCGGCGGCCCCAAGGCCGGTGCGCCGCGTGGTGGATATTCTCGACGCATGCAAGCACTGGTCATCCAAGAGTCCGCCGCGGACAAGCCGCTCAATGAGTGCATCCGGTTCGCGAGCGTTCCCGACTGCCGCGAGCCCGGGCCGGGCGAGGCCCGAGTCCGCACGCTCGCGTCCGCGCTCAACCACCTCGACCTGTGGGTCGCCCGGGGTGTGCCGGGGCTGAACCTCACGTACCCGCGGATCTCCGGGTGCGATGCCTGCGGCGTCGTCGAATCCGTCGGCGCGGGCGTCGACCCCGCCTGGATCGGCAAGAAAGTCGTCCTCAACGCGGCCTTCGAGACCTCGGCGCACCGAAGGCCGGGCCAGCCGGGCGAGTTCCTTTCCAGCGCGAGTTACGAACTCATCGGCGAGCACCACAACGGCGTCCACTGCCAGCAGTTCTGCGCACCCGTGAACAACCTCGCGATGGTCGCCGAGTCGACCAACCCCGCCCACGCCGCCGCCTTCGGGCTCACCTTCCTCACCGCCTACTCGATGATGGTCACCAAGGCCGGCCTGCGCCCCGGCATGCTCGTGCTGGTGACGGGGATCGGCGGCGGCGTGGCGCTCGCGGCCCTGGCGATCGCGAAACTGTGGGGTTGTCGCGTCGTCGTCACCAGCCGCCATCCGTGGAAACTGGAGAAGGCCCGATCGCTCGGCGCCGATGAGGGCGTGCTCGACACCGGGACCGACTGGTCGCGGGCCGTGCGCGAATGGTCGGGCAAACGCGGCGTCGACCTCGCCGTCGATTCCTCCGGCAAGGCCACGCACCTCTCCTGCATCAAATCCCTGGCGCGGGGCGGCGCGTACGTCACGCCCGGGTGCACCTCCGGTCCCGACGCCACCACCGATCTCGCCCGGATCTTCTGGAATCAGTTGCGCATCTTCGGCTCGACCATGGGGAGCAACGACGAGTTCGCCGAGGTGGTTGCGCTCTTCAACGCCGGGCGGCTGGCGCCGGTGGTCGATACCGTCCTGCCGTGCCAGCGCGGCGTCGAAGCGTTCGAGCGCCT
The DNA here is from genome assembly GCA_937871415.1 of uncultured Phycisphaerales bacterium. GTDB lineage: Bacteria > Planctomycetota > Phycisphaerae > Phycisphaerales > UBA1924 > JAHBK01. The sequence continues at coordinate 1,737 of CALMQD010000493.1, forward strand.
GGCCAAGGGGGAGCAGTTCGGCAAGGTCGTCCTGACCTGGGCCTGACGCCCGCGCAACGCCCGACGACCGGTGCTCGTACGCGGACTGCCGGAGATGCTCCTTGCCGGCTACTGATCTTCGCTGACCAAGAAGCCGGACGTGCCCTCAGGCAGCTTCACCGGTGATGCTCTCGAGCCGGAGTTCTGATTCCGGATCGCGAACCGCCATCCGGCCGGTGCGAGCCAGTTTGAGCATCGCGGCGCGAAGGCCCCCGTTCACCGCCCGCCGCGACATCCCCATGATGTCGGCGACGGCGTCGACCGGGTGTGATGAGGTTGCGCCGAGCCCGAAGCGAAACTCGACCAGGCGCTGCTCAAGCGGCGAGAGCACCGACATGAGCGAACTCAGGCGCT
>CALMQD010000494.1 GCA_937871415.1 uncultured Phycisphaerales bacterium
GCACGCTCCGAGTTTCTGTCCGCCCACCCCGGTCCGGCGCGATCTTCGGGCCGGTCGTGCTGCGTTCGTAGCATCCGGGCCGTCACGCCTCGCGCAGTCTATGGCGATCCACCGTCGCACCAACCCGCAGTCGCCAAAAACACCGGCATTTCAAGGGAAAGTGAGGGTCCGAGAGCATGCCCGGATGAAGCCAGTGTGAAACCGTCGGGGCTTGCCCGCGTCCACGTCCGGGAGAGACCCGGCGCGACCCTGACCGCCCGATCGCCGCTCGCTACCATGCTCCCGCTTATGCCCTCCATCACCATCAACGGCCGCAAGTGCGACTTCACGCCGGGTCAGATGATCCTGCAGGTCGCCAACGCGCACGGCATCGAGATCCCGCAGTACTGCTACCACGACGGGCTCTCGATCGTCGCCAGTTGCCGCATCTGCCTCGGCGAAGTGTGGCAGCCCAACCCGCGCAACAACAACGCGCTCGAGCCGCTCCCCAAGCTCGTGCCGACCTGCCAGACCGCCTGCGCCGACGGCATGGTCGTCTACACCGACAGCCCCAAGAGCATCGCCAACCAGAAGGCGGTGATGGAATACCTGCTCATCAACCACCCGCTCGACTGCCCCGTCTGCGACCAGTCCGGCGAGTGCTTCCTGCAGGACTACTCGTACGAGTACGGACGCGCCGAGTCGCGCTTCGAAGAGACCAAGGTCAAGCAGCCCAAGAAGGACCTCGGCCCCCACGTCTACCTCTACGCCGACCGGTGCATCATGTGCACCCGCTGCGTCCGCTTCACGCGCGAGGTCACCGGAACCGCCGAACTCAGCGTCCAGGGGCGCGGCAACAAGGAAGAGATCGACATCTTCCCGGGCGAAGCCCTCGCCAACGAACTCTCCGCCAACGTCATCGACCTCTGCCCCGTCGGCGCACTGCTCGACAAGGACTTCCTCTTCACCCAGCGCGTCTGGTTCCTCAAGGGCACCCCCTCCATCGACGGCGTCACCGCCTCCGGCGACAACATCCGCGTCGATTCCAACGACGACAAGGTCTACCGCCTCAAGCCGCGCACGAACATGAACGTCAACAAGTGGTGGATCTCCGACGAGATCCGCTACGGCTACAAGCACGTGCACAGCGACGCGCGCCTGCTCATGCCCCGCCGCCGCCAGTTCGGTGTGCAGGTCGAGAGCGATTGGAACCGCGCCTACGACGACGCGTTCGAGGGCCTTCAGAAGGCCGCCGCCGGCGCGGGCGGGCTCGCCGTGCTCGTCTCCCCCATGCTCTCCTGCGAGGACGCATACCTCCTCGCCTCCCTGGCCCTCAAGATCGACCCCCGCGCCACGCTCGCCATCGGCCCCGTGCCTACCCACGGCCAGGACAAGACGTTCCCCGGCGGGTACACCGTCTACGCCGAGAAGGCCCCCAACGCCCGCGGCGTGCGCCGAGTCCTCTCCGCCGTCGCCGGTGCGCTCGGCGGCTCCTTCGTCGAGTTCCCCGACTTCCTCTCACGCCTCAGCGCCGGGCGCGCCAAGGCCGCCCTCCTCACCGGCAACTATCCCAGCCACTGGGCAACGCCCGAACTGCTCCGCGCCCTCGACGCCGGCGCCGGCGGCTCCGCCAGGCCCTTCACCGTGCTGCTCGACACGCTCGACTCCGAACTCGTCGGGCGCGCCGACGTGGTGCTCCCCTCGTGCACCTGGCTCGAAAAGGCCGGGACGTTCGAGAACGCGAAGAACCTGCTGCAGGCCTTCGAGCAGGCGATCCCGCCGGTGGGCCTGAGCAAGAGCGAGGGTCAGATCGCGCTCGATCTGCTCGCCCTGGCTTCGGGCGTCAAGGCGCAGATCCGGACCGAGGAACGCGTCATCAACCCGTCGAAACTCGGCCAGGTGCCGGGCTCGACCGAGGTCGCCACGCCCATGCGCGACTGGTTCAACGCCGCGAGCGTCCGCCAGGAGATGGCGTCCAAGGTCGGCGGCGCGCTCTCGGCGATGGCGACCGACGTGCAGATGCCGGCCCCCGAAGTCGCCCAGCAGGCCGACATGGAGATGGTGGAGGTCTAAGCCGCACTCCGGCGGGTGGTGCACCGATGTCCCTCTCCTTCATGCTCGTCATCGCCCTCGGGATCATCGTGCTCGGCAGCATCGTCGCCGTGCTGTGGTGGAACCTGGCGCGCCAGGCCGCCCCGTACCGCGACGAACTCGAGCGCGAGCAGAAGCGCGCCGACCGCTCGCGCGACGAGGAATCGCACAACGTCGTCGTCATCGACGGACCGCCCGGCGCGACGGGCAAGCCGCCGGGGCCGGGCGGACCCTCCAGGCCGTGAAGCATCGGCGCGCCCGCGACGCTCGCCCCGTCGTCCGCGTCCAAGCACGTTGACCCCTTCTCGGCCTCCTCCGCTCCGCCCGTAGACTCTGCCCATGGCCCGCGCCAGCGACCCAACCGCCGCCCGACTCGTCGCACGGCGGATCGTCGCACGCCTGCGCGATCACGGGCACGCGGCGTACTTCGCCGGCGGGTGCGTGCGCGATGAACTCCTCGGACTCCATCCCACCGATTTCGACGTCGCCACCGACGCCCCGCCCCAGCGCATCCGCGAGCTCTTCCCCCGCTCCAGCGAGGTCGG
>CALMQD010000495.1 GCA_937871415.1 uncultured Phycisphaerales bacterium
CCGGGTGCTGCTCTCGGCCGGGGGCGTGACCGTCGTGCTCAACGCGCCGGCGAAATAACGCCCGGGGCTCGGCGGGTCGCCGTACGCCGCGGCCGATGTCGCTGCGCGTGCTCATCGCGTTTCAGGACGCGGCCCCCGGCGTCGTCGCGCCGGTGAGCGAGGCCCGGAAGGTCTGCTCCAGGCGCGTCTCGGCGGCGCGCTGCGGATCGAAGCGGACGGGCAGGATGACGCTGAACATCGAGCCGCGCCCCAGTTCGCTGTCGACCTGGATCTCGCCCTGGAGCAGGTTGGTGAGTTCCTTGCAGATCGCCAGGCCCAGACCGGTGCCGGCGTGCCTGCGCGTGTGCCCGCTGTCGAGTTGCTGGAACTTCTCGAAGAGCTTCTCCTGGTCCTCGGGCGCGATGCCCGGGCCGGTGTCGAGCACGCTCACGCGCACGCGATCGGCCGAGCCGGCGCCCTCGCTCGCGCGTCCGAAGAGCCGCTCGGCGCGGAGCGTGACCTTGCCGATCCCCCCGCCGCCCGCGCCCGACGCCGCGATCTTCTCGCCCGTGAACTTCACGGCGTTGGACAGGAAGTTGAAGACGATCTGCTGCAGTTTCTTGGCGTCGGTCTCGACCAGCGGCAGGTCCGGCCCGACCTCGAGGGCCAGCTCGACGCTCGCGCGGTCGGCCAGGGGCCGGATGAGCGCCATGAGCGCCTCGCACAGGTCGGCGACCGACACGGGCTCGATCTTCACCTCCATGCGACCGGCCTCGAGCTTGGCCATGTCCAGCAGCGTGTTGATCATCTCGAGCAGGTTGCGCCCCGCCGAGACGATGTTGTCGAGGTAGCGCTTGCGCTTGGAGAGCGTCGACGACGCCGGTGTTTCACCCAGGTCGCGCTGGTCCTTCTCCACCTGCTCTTGCAGCAGCTCCGCGAATCCGATGATCGAGTTCAGCGGCGTGCGCAGCTCGTGGCTGACGTTCGCGAGGAAGTCGCCCTTGATCTTGTTGGCCTCGAAGAGCGCGACGTTCCGCTCGGCCAGTTCGTTGACCTTCAGGTCCAGCGAGGCGTTGATCGCCCGCAACTGGTTCTGCCCGGCGGTGACGGCCTCGAGCATCTGGTTGAAGGTCTCGCCGAGTTCCTCGAACTCGTCGCCCGTCTGGATCTCGGCGCGGGTCGAGGTGTCGCCCTCGCGGACGCGCTCGGCGGTGGTCTTGAGTTCGCGCACGGGGCCCAGGATGAGCCGGTTGGTGATCAGGTAGAAGACCATGACCGCCAGCCCCAGCGCGATCAGGCCGGCCGAGAGCATGTACGCCGCGTTGACCAGTCCCTGGCTGATCGCTCCGGCCGCGGTGCGGTCCAGGACGATCATCGCCTGCATGGTGAGCGGCGTGGGCGGTCCGGAAGCGGGCGCGGGCACCCCGTCGGCCGCGTGCAGGCGGGCGAAGCGGTAGCGACGCCCGCCTTTGGTCCAGCGCGACTCGTGCACCTCGGCCTCGGCGGGGCCGGCGGCGCCGATGAGCCGCGCGTACGCCGCGCCGATGAACGGATCGTTCGCGCCGGCCGCGGCGACTTTCTCCGGGGTCAGCACCACCAGCGTCGCGTCCCCGACGGGGTAGGGCTTGCCCGGGACGATCGGCTCGGCCTTGACGCCCGCGGGGCCGGCCAGACCCGGGACCGACTCGCCCGGCTTGATCGGCGTCAGCGCCGGCGCCCGGGCCCGGTCGGGGGCCGCGAGCTCGCCCGCCGCGGCGATCCAGCCCTGCACCAACTGTCGCGAGATGTCCCGCTGCCCCTCCTCGACGATGGCGCTGACGCGCAGCCACGCCACGCCCAGCGCCGCGAGGATGATGAGCACCACCGCGGCCCCGAACAGGAGCAGGCACTTGTTGGCGAGCGAGATCCCGCGCCACATCGTGCCCGAGTCTACCCCGCCCGCGGATCAGCGGTGCGAGGGCCGCTCCGCGGACTGCAGTTCGCGACGGACCCGCCCCGCCTCGTCGCGGATGACCTCCTGCGACGCGCCGGTCTCGGCGAGCACGGCCTCGGCGAGCGCCACCGCCGACTCCACCTCGTCCACGACCGCGACGTGCGCCCCCAGTTGACGCACCTGCGTCGCCTCGCGGAGGTACTTGGTCCGCAGCAGCACGCGCGTCTTTGGGCTGGTGTCCCGCACGTTCTGGATCAGCGCGTGGACGTCCGAAGAGTGCGGCGTCGTCACGATCAAGTGCGTCGCGCGCGTGATGCCCGCCTGCTCGAGTACCTCGGGAAGGGTCGCGTCGCCGAAGATCGCGGCGCGCCCGGAGGCGGAGAGGCTCGTGATGACGTCCATGTTGAGGTCGATGATCACCGTGGTCCTCCCGGCCTCGCGGAGCAAGCGGTCGACCTGCTGTCCGACGGGGCCGTGACCGACGACGATCGCCAGCGGGCCGTCGGACTCGGCGATCGCGCGGACGGCGCGGGCGTTGGCCTCGCGGGCGCGGCGCTCGGCGCGGGCGTTGAGCACCTTCCAGACACGCGGGCGCGAGCGCAGGAACCGTTCGATCGGCCCGATCGTGCGGAAGAGCGCGGGGTTGATCGTGATGGTGATGATCGCGCACGCGACGAGCAGGTGCCGCGCTTCCTCGGGAAGCAGGCCGTGCTTGAAGGCCAGTTCGCCCAGGATGAACGAGAACTCGCCGATCTGCGCGAGCCCGACGGCGATGACCAGCGCCGTCGCCACCGGGTAGCCCAGGACCGTGACGATGACGATCGCCGCGAGCGGCTTGGCGACCAGCACGATCCCCAGGCCCGCGAGCATCAGCAGCGGATTCTCGACGATGAACATCGGGTCGAGCAGCATGCCGACGGAGACGAAGAACAGCACCGCGAAGGCGTCGCGCATGGGCAGGGCGTCGGCGCCGGCCTGCTGGCTCACCGGCGACTGGGCGACCATCATGCCCGCGAGGAAGGCGCCCAGCGCCACCGACGCGCCGAAGAGCATCGCCGCGCCGGTCGCGACGGCGATCGACATCACGAGCACCGTCAGCGTGAAGAGTTCGCGCGAGCGCAGGCGCGCGATGCGGACCAGCATCCACGGGACCACCCGCGGACCGATGATCGCGACGATGCCCATCATCACCACGAGCTTGCCCATAGCGATCAGGAGCGACAGCCACCAGGGGCTGGCGTCGGCCGCGTGCACCGCGCCGTCCGCGCCGTGGGCCGGGGCTCCGGCCCCGCCGACGGCGGCCTGTACCAGTTCCGGGCCGGCCATCGCCGGGATGAGCACCAGCACGATGACCGTCAGCACGTCCTCGACGATGAGCCAGCCGACGGCGGCGTGTCCCGGCGCGGAGTTCAGACGCCCCCCGTCGATCAGCACGCGCATGAGCACGACGGTGCTCGCGACCGCCATGGCCATGCCGGTCACCAGCCCCGCGGTGACGCTCCAGCCCAGGATGTTGAAGACGATCGCGCCGGCGACGGTCGCGACCAGGCTCTGCCCGAGGGCGCCCGGGATGGCCAGCCAGCGCACGGCCAGCAGGTCCTTGGGATGAAAGTGCAGTCCCACGCCGAACATGAGCAGAATCACGCCCAGTTCCGCCAACTGCGGCGCGAGCGTTTCGTCGGCGGTGAATCCCGGCGTGTGCCGGCTCAGCGCCACGCCCGCGAGCAGGTACCCGACGATCGGAGACAGCCCCAGGCGCTGGGTGATCAGCCCGAGAATCCACGCGGCGGTGAACGCCGCGGCCAGCGTTGTCAGGAGCGGGAAATCATGCATGGCGGGGTATAGACCGCCCGGACGCCCGGGACCACCCGGGCGCGCTCCGAAATCCCCGGCCCCGAACCGCCCTCGGCGGAGCGCCGGGGAGGGCGTCTCATACGTGGCTCGCACGCGCCGCGCATAAACTTGCCCGATGTCACGCGGCGCGGTGTATCTCGAGACCTTCGGGTGCCAGATGAACGAACTCGACTCCGAGCTCGTCAGCGGGCAGCTGCGCGCGCTCGGCTACCGGTTCGTCGCCGCGCCCGAGCAGGCCGACATCGTGCTGTACAACACCTGCTCGGTCCGCGAACACGCCGAGCAGAAGGTCTGGAGCCGCCTCGGGCTCGACCGCCTCCGCAAGGCGCAGCGCCCGGACCTGGTCGTCGGCGTGCTGGGGTGCATGGCCGAGCGCGACGGCGAGGATCTGCTCCGGCGCATGCCCCAGGTCGACGTGCTCTGCGGTCCGGGCGAACTCGACAAACTCCCCCTGCTGCTCGACAACGCCCTGCGTACCAAGGCTTCGCTCCTGAGCGAGCCCGCGGAGCACACCCCTGCCGCGGGCGCGGCGGCCCCCGCGCTGATCTCGGCCCGGCAGGTCGCTCTCCAGGGCTCGTCGTCGCGCCGCTCCGCGACCCTCGCCGCGGCCCAGGACACGCTCGAACTGCTCGACCTCTCGCGCGCCGTCTCGCCCGGCGACTTCGCGTCCACGCGCTCGGCGTACGTCCGCATCACGCGCGGGTGCAACAAGTTCTGCACCTACTGCGTCGTCCCTTTCACACGCGGGGCCGAGGTCCACCGTCCGCCCGAGCACATCATCGACGAGTGCAAGCGCCTGCAGGACGCCGGCGTCGTCGAGGTCACGCTGCTGGGCCAGACCGTCAACCACTACCGCTTCGAGCACGGCGCGGCGGTGAGCGTCGGGGGCGTCACGCAGCCGCAGAAAGGCCGCAGTTACAAGGGCGGGCACAACCGCGACCCCTTCGCGGGCGAGCGCGTGACGACGTTCGCCGGCCTGCTGTCGATGATCCACGAGCGCGTGCCGGGGATCGAGCGGCTGCGGTTCGTGACGAGTTACCCGCGCGACTTCGGCGACGACGTGCTCGAGGTCATCCGCGACTCGCCGCGCATCTGCCGCTACCTGCACGTGCCGGCCCAGAGCGGGAGCAACGCGGTGCTGGCGCGCATGAACCGGGGGTACAGCGTCGAGGAGTACCTCGAGTTCCTCGACCGCGCGCGGGCCCACCTGCACCAGCCGGAGATCAACCGCCCGCTCACGCTCGCGGGCGACATCATCGCCGGCTTCCCGGGCGAGACCGAGGACGACCACGAGGCGACCAAGCGCCTGCTCGAACGGGCCCGGTACAAGAACTGCTTCATCTTCAAGTACTCGGCGCGCCCCGGCACCGTCGCGCACGAGAAACTGCCGGACGATGTGCCCGAGAGCGTCAAGCGCCGTCGCAACAACGAACTGCTGGCGCTGCAGCAGCGCATCAGCGCGGAGGTCGGGCGCGAGTTCGTGGGCGAGACGCTCCCGGTCTTCTTCGAGGGCCTCTCGCAACTGAGCCTCAAACAGAAACTGCGCGAGCAGGAGGCCCTGGCCATGGCCGCCGGCCCGCGCGGGCACGGACACCATCATCACCACGCCCGCACCGGCTCGGCGGCGACGGCCGCCGGAGCCGTCTCGCTCACCATCCGGGGGTCCGCACCGGGTCACCGGTCCGGCACACCCGACGGGCACGCGCAGACCGACGGGCACGCGCACGTGCACGCCCCGAGCGCGTGCGAGATGCCGCCGCGGGGCGACGCGACGGACGTTCCGGTCGACACTCAACCCGCGGCGCCCGGGTTCGTCCAGATCTCCGGGCGGACCGACGGCGACATCATCGTGCACGTGGACCTTCCCGAGGACCGGCAGAAGGCGGTGGAGGCGCTGGTCGGCACGGTCCGGCGCGTGCGCATCACCGAGGCCCGAACGCTGTCGCTCGTGGGCGAACTCGTGGACGGCCCCTGATCCCGCCCCGGCCGGCGTCGGCCGGTCGTGGAGAAAGCCGCGCTGTGTCCCTGAGGTTTGACGAACAACTCTGGCTCTGGATCGGCCTGGGCGCGGCGCTGGTCATGGCCGGTTTCGGCCTGCGCTGGCTGGGCTCGATGTCGTCGCTCCGGCGATGGTCGGCGGTGATCGTCCGCGTGGGGCTGGTGGGCATCATCGCGGCGCTGCTCGCCGGGGCGACGCTGCGGCGCGAGTCGGACCGCATGGCGCTGGTCGTCGTCGCCGACGTCTCGGGATCGGTCCGGCGCTTCGGGACCGACGACCCGGGCGCACTCGCCGGGCGCGTGCGACAGTTCATCGACGCCTCCGCCGCGGCCGGCGCTTCCGAAGCCCGCCGACCCGACGACGTGGTGGGCGTCATCGCCTTCGACGCCCGCCCGGCGGCGGTGGTCGCCCCGACCATCGGCCCGCTCCCCGACGCCTGGCCGACGCCCGCGCCTACCGAGGGGACCGACATCGCCTCGGCGCTGCGCCTGGCCGGGCATGATCCCCGACGGGTGCCGCGCCCGCGTGCTGCTGATCTCCGACGGCAACCAGACGACGGGCGACGCGGCCCAGGCGGCCGAGGCCCTCCGCTCGCGCCTGGGTCCACGAGCGTTCGGCGGGGTCGACGTGCTGCCGATCGAGTCGCTGGCGGGCAACGAGGTGTATATCGAGTCGCTCGATGCGCCGGCGCGGGTTTCGGCTTCGGTGGCCCCGGGCAACGCCGGCGCTGGCACGCGCGTGACGCTCCGGACCGTGCTCAGGGCGACCGGGCCCGTCACGGGGACGCTCCGCCTGCTCGACGAAGGCCGCGAGCTCGACATCAACGGCGCCGCGCCGGGGAACGGGCGAGTCGTCACCATCACGCCCCAGGAGGCGGGCAACGCCGCGGGCGCACCGGGTCGGCACGTGGAACTGGTCGACGTGGCGCTCGACGACGCCCGCATCCATCGCTTCGAGGCGGTCTTCGAACCGCTCGGACCGACGCCGGCGTCGCCCGGCAGGCCCGAGTCTCCGGCGGACACGATCGCGGACAACAACCGCGCGCGCGCCTTCACGCTCGCCGCCGGCAAGACCAGCGTGCTCATCATCCAGGGCTCGCTCGGTGATCCGGGGGCCGACGGGGGTGCGACGAGCGGTTCTTCCGCCCTCGCCGCGACGGGCGAAGACTCGGTGCTCGCGCGGGAACTGCGGGCCGCGGGCCTGGGGGTGGAGACCATCGGCGCCGCGTCGTTTGTTCCCGACCCGCTGACCCTCCAGACCTTTGACGCGATCATCCTGCAGAACGTCCCCGCCGATGCGCTCACGCGCGAGAGCCAGCAACTGCTTCAGTCGTTCGTCCGCGACATGGGCGGCGGGCTCGTGATGGTCGGCGGGCCGGATTCCTTCGGTCCGGGGGGCTGGAAGGGCAGCCCGGTCGAGCCCATCCTCCCCGTGCGCCTCGACCAGCCGGAACAGCTCGTCACACCCGCCGCGGCGGTGGTCATCCTGCTCGACAACTCCGGCTCCATGGACCACCGGGTCATGGGCTCGAAACTGTCGCAGATGGAGATCGCCTCGGAGGGTGCGGCGCGGGCGGTGCTGTCCATGGACAGGCGCGACCTCGTCGGCGTCACCGCCTTCTCCGACCGGCTCGAGACCGTCGTGCCCCTCCAGCCCAACAAGGACCCGGACCGCATCGCGCGGCGCATCCGTTCGATCTCGGCCGACGGCGGCACGAACATCGGGCCGGCGCTCGAATCGGCATGGAAGGAACTCAAGCCCGTCGCGGCCGACGAGAAGCACATCATCGTCCTGACCGACGGCCGCTCGACCGACGCCGATCGCCTGCCGGGCCTGACGGCGCAGCTGCGCAAGGACAAGATCCGCGTGTCGACCATCGCCGTCGGCGACGACGCCGACGCGCAAACGCTGGCCGAGATGGCCCGCGTCGGTTCCGGCGCGTTCTATCGCGTCATCGACCCGACGACGCTCCCGCGCGTGTTCATCAAGGCGGTGCGCGTCGTCCGCGCGCCGCTGGTCAGGCGCGAGACGTTCACGCCGGCACTCGCCGGATTGGGATCGCCGGTGGCGGAAGAACTCCGGGCGGCCCTGGCGGAGACGCCTCCGAGCGGGCCGGGCGTGGGCGTGCTCCCCCCGCTGCACGGGTACGTCCTGACCCAGGCACGCCCGGAGCCCGGCATCGCCTACGACCTGCTCACGCCCAAGGGTGAGCCCGTGCTGGCCTCGTGGAACGTCGGGCTGGGCAAGGTCGCCGCGTGGACCAGCGACGCGTCGGACTGGAGCCGCGACTGGATTCCGTGGGAAGGCAGCGCACGCCTCTGGGGGCGGCTGGCGCGGTACGTCGCGCGCCCTCCGGCGCAGCGGGGCATGGACCTCCGCCTGGCGTTCGACGGCGACGACCTGGTCGTGCGGCTCGAAGCGCTCTCGAACGACGCCGAGCCGCTCGAAGGCCTCAGCGTTCAGGCGACGATCTTCGGGCCCTCCGGCGAGCGCACGCCGCTGCGCCTCGAGCCCGTCGGCGGCGGAACCTACGAAGCCCGCACAACCGCCCCGGACAGCGGGACCTACGTGGTGACTGCGGCGCCGACGGACAGCGGCGTGCGCGTCGGCGCGGGCGCCGGTCCGGTCGTGCCCGTCATCGCGGGCGCCTCGCGTGCGCAGGGCGCGGAGTATCGGCGGCTCTCGACCGATCGCGCGCTGCTGGAGGACATCGCCCGGCGCTCCGGCGGACGCGTGCTGGCGTGGGACAAGCCGCAGGAGGCGCGTCTCTTCGATCGCCAGGGCATCGAGCCCGCGCAATCACGCCGCCCGCTGTGGCCGATGCTCGCCTGGGCCATGCTCATCGTCGCCCTGCTGGACATCGCGACCCGGCGCGTCGCGTGGGATCGGTTCATCGGCAGGGAGTTCGGCGGCGATGCGCGGGCGAGGATCGAGGCCGCGCTGCGCGACAAGGGCGCCGCCGCTGCCGGCACCGTCGGGCGGCTGCGCCAGCGCAACATCGCGACCGAGATGATCGCGTCGCAGCAAAGGCCCGGACGCGAACTCTCGGACGAGGATGCGATCGAGATCGTGCGGCAACAGGCGCAGCGCCGGCACGAGGAACGGCTCGCGCAAAGGCGCTCGGACCGTGAACCGGCCGCCGGAGGTTCGGCCGCCGCGGCGCCGGCGCCGATCCAGGACCGATCGGGCTCATCAGCCCAGGCCCCGGCGCCGACCGCGCGAAACGACGCCCCGACGCCCCCCGACCAGACCCCCGGCGGCGGCCTGTTTGAAGCCAAGCGCCGCGCCCGCCAGCGGATGAGCGATGAGGAACGCTGACGGTTCGACGCCCCCTGCTCGATGAAACCGCGGCGCGCTTTTTCCGTAAGCCTGACGTCGAAGGTCTCGTGGGCCCAGATCGGAGAAGCCCGTCATGTCGGACAGCCCCGCCGGCACTCGCGGTCGTAACCGCTCAACACAGACCGACCCTTCCCGGCGGCCAAGTCCGGAGCCGACACTCGCCGGCTTCCGCCGACACCGCGCTCGCCTCGCCGCGCTCGAGCGCTGTCTGCGGTGGGCCCTGACCGCACTGACCTGCCTCGCGCTGGGTCTGTACATCGCGACCTATTTCGTCCAGGTGCGATGGGACGAGCCGCAAAGCGTCGTTCTGAACCTCGGCGACGGCACGTCGCAATCGCTCGCGACCTCGCACGCGATCTTCCGCGGCGACCGTTGGCGTTTCATGAACAGCACGCAGCCCGCGAACGCGCCGACGCCGAACTTCGGACCCTACCGCGTTGAACCCATCGGGAAGGGCGTCCGACTCCCCTTCCTGCCCGGCACCGTGTCGATCTCGAAGTCGACGTCGCTGTTGTCGATCGTGCTCTGGCCGCTCGCGGGGTCGGGAGCGCTCTGGGGCGCGGTGTACGTGCGCCGCCGCAGCGTCCCCAAGGGACACTGCACCGTCTGCCGCTACGACCTGCGGAGCTG
>CALMQD010000496.1 GCA_937871415.1 uncultured Phycisphaerales bacterium
GCAGAGATCATAGTGCCGATGCGCTTCAGAAGGGATCAGCCACAGCCGCGGCTACGCCCGGCATTCCCGCCGAATGCCGAACGCCGACTGCCCTCTTCCCCGCCTCCCACTGATGCCCGGTGCCTGATGCCCGGTGCCTCTTCACCGAAACAACCCGTACTTCACGATGCACCAGAACGCCCGCACCCCGTCCTTCCAGCCGATCTTCTTCCCCTCCTCGTACGTGCGGCCGGAATACGAAATGCCCACCTCGAAGATCCGGCAGCGCTTCTTCGCCACCTTCGCCGTGATCTCCGGCTCGAACCCGAACCGGTTCTCCTCCACCGTGATGCTCTGGATGATCTCGCGCTTGAAGACCTTGTAGCAGGTCTCCATGTCCGTCAGGTTCAGGTTCGTGAACATGTTCGACGCGAGCGTCAGCACCCGGTTGCCCAGCGAGTGCCAGAAGTACAGCACGCGGTGCGACTCGCCGCCCACGAACCGCGAACCAAACACCACATCCGCCTTCCCGTCCAGGATCGGCTTGAGCAGTTTCGGATACTCGTTCGGGTCGTACTCCAGGTCCGCGTCCTGGATGATCACATAGTCCCCCGTCGCGGCCGTGAACCCCGTCCGCAGCGCCGCGCCCTTCCCCTGGTTCACCTCGTGGTGCAGCACCTTGAGCCCGTACGTCGACGCGATCGACTCGAGCTTCTCGCGCGTCCCGTCGCGCGAGCAGTCGTTCACGCAGATGATCTCTTTCTCGACCGACCCGATGTCGACCGCCTTGACGATCGAGATCAGACGCTCAATGGTCGCCGCTTCGTTGTAGACCGGGATGACAATCGAGAGTTTCATGTGGATTCGGTGCTGCCGTTTCGCTGGCCCCCGCGCGCCGATTGGTGCGACAGATCCCATGGTACAGATCGCCCTTGACCATCGGCCAACCGATCGCCCGGCGCAAGCACGCCCAACCGCCCCTCGCACCGCCGCGGCCCGAACAATCGTCAAATACCGACCCCGACCCCCATGAACACGGGTCAAGATCGCGCAAGCCGCGCGCACAGTTCGCCACCCCGCCCGCGCCCGCGACGCCGCCCTTCGTCCTTCCGCGCACTTCGGTTAGGATCCTCCCCGATCCGGACGACCACTAGGCACGGTTCTACACCTTGCCGTCGGCGGCGGCGGGACCCTTTCCTTCAGGAGCGTCCGATGGGTGGTTCGAGTGTGACTCGCGGGCACGGCGTGCTGGAACCCCTCCTCGCCAAACTCCGCGCCAAGAAAGCCAACGCCCTCATCCCCGAGCCCGCACGCGCCGGACGCATCCTCGACGTCGGCTGCGGCAGTTTCCCCTTCTTCCTCTCCGGCACGCGCTTTAGCGAGAAGTTCGGCCTCGACAAGATGGTCGACCCCGCCGCGCCCGGCCTCCCCGCCGGCCTCCAACTCCGGCAGTTCGAGGTCTACGAAGCCCCCGCGCTCCCCTTCGCCGACAACTTCTTCGACGTCGTCACCATGCTCGCCGTCTTCGAGCACATCCGCGTTGACCGTCTCACCTGGCTCATCACCGAGATCCACCGCGTCCTCAAGCCCGGCGGCGTCTACGTCATGACCACGCCCTCGGGCTGGACCGGCCCCATCCTCACCGGCCTCAAAATCGCTGGCCTCGTGAGCAAAGAAGAGATCGACGAGCACGAGGACAGTTACTCCGCGAAGAAGGTCCGCGCCATCATGGCCCACACGCCCTTCCAGCCCGCCAACGTCCGCATCGGGTACTTCGAACTGGGCATGAACCTCTGGATGCAGGCGCGCAAGGCCTGACCGTCCCCGCGTCCTTCGCCTTTCAGCAGCACGCCCCTGCCCATGCCCGCGCAGGAATCACAACCATGAACGCACCATCCGCTTCTCCCGGCGCACCCCAACCCGCGGCCGACGCCCGCGCGCGCCGCCTTGCGCTCTGGATCACCGTCGTCGTCGTCCTCCTCTCCCGCGTCGCCTACTGGCCCGCGCACGTCGTCGGCAAGGACTCGCCGCAGTACTTCAACTCCCTCCACCTCGATTCCACCTACAACGTCCCCATGCCCGGCAACATCGGCTGGGTCCTCTCCGCCAAGGCCTTCACCCTCGCCGGCCTCTCGCCCCTCAACGCCTACACCCTCGTCTCCATCCTCGTCTCCACCATCGGCGCGGCCTTCCTCTTCCTCCTCTGCTCCCTCTTCCTCAGGCCCTGGACCGCCGCCGGCGTCGCCCTCGCCGCGGCCCTCAGCACCGTCGTCTGGTATCACGCCATCCCCGTCATGTCCTACGAGACGTGGATCTGCATTCCCCCCGCCATCGCCTACTTCGGCGTGCGCTACTGGCGCGAACGCAACCTGAATCTGCTCTACCTCGCCGCGCTGGCCACCGGCATCGGCACCATCCTCCGCCCCGACATGGTCATCACCGGCGGCGTCGTCCTCGGCGGGGTGCTGCTCCTGGGCCGCGCCCCGCTCGTCCGCGGCTGGGGCGTCTGCGGCATCATCTGCGCAATCTGCTGCTGCGTCTGGTTCTTCACCACCGCGCTCGTCATCGGCAGCGTGCCCAAGTACCTCGACATGGTCCGCCACCAGAGCGAGTTCGTGAACTCCTTCAGCGCCTCGAGCAAGGGCATCTTCGAGGGTCTGCTCCGCAACGGCGGCAAGTTCGGCATGATCTACGGCTGGGGCGCGGTCTTTGTCGCGCTCCCCGCCGCCTGGGGCCTGGGCCTCTTGCTGCGACGCCTGCGCTCCAACCTCCGCGGGGCGATCCTCGGCGCCGTCATGCTCGCCCCCTCGCTCTACTTCGGCATCTGGCTCTTCATGGGCAACGCCGGGCTCGTCCTCCCCGCCGTCGTCGCGTCGTTCGTCCTCGCGGGCTTCGCGTTCGACCGCTCGTTCAAGAACCCGCGCCACGCCGCGATCGCCATCGGCGTCGTCGGCCTCCTGGGCGCGCTGCAGTTCATCCTCACGCCCATCCTCCCCGAGCGCAACCAGCGCGACGTCGTCCTCAACGTCACGCTCTTCCGCTACTCCGGCGCGGGCATCACCCACGCCTACAACTTCAACCTCGTCGACTACGGCATCGACAGTTCCCTCAAGAACGTCCTCCAGCAGGTGCGCAACCCCGAGCCCATCCCCCACCCGCCCGAGATCGACCCCCCGACCGGCATGCCCGTCTCCCAGCCCATCCCGGAGTAACCGGTTTTCCCGCCGAAATCGCGGCACTCCCGCCGCCAAGTTGACTCCGCGCGCCATGCGGCGATCAATGTGCATGGCCGCCAACGCCCATCCCGACGTTCAACCGGTCGCCCCCTCTCCAACCAGCCACGCAGCACCCCGCCCCCCCGCCGCGCAAGGCGCGA
>CALMQD010000497.1 GCA_937871415.1 uncultured Phycisphaerales bacterium
GCTCGCCGCGACCGGAGCGCCCGCGGCGGCGACGGGGACGTGCTGCACGATCGGTGCGCCCAGAACGGCGCCCGCCGAGCCTCGCTTGATGGTCACGGTTTCCTGCTGGTCCTGCAGGTCGAGTTCGGAAAGGTCGTTCTCGACCATCAGGCGAACGAGTTCTTTGAGTTTTCGGATGTCAATCATGTTTCGATCCTGCCCCCGTCCAATCCCCCGCCCGGTGTCGCCAAGCCTTTCGTCCGCTCAAAGGCGCGTCAGAGCGTGCTCCATTCGAGCGTGCGGGGGAGTGAGCAGAGGTTCTCCGATCCGTCGGCGGTGAGGACATAGTCGTCCTCGATGCGCACGCCGCCGATGCCGGGCAGATAGATTCCCGGCTCGATGGTCACGACCATGCCCTCGCGAAGGGGCTGGCCCGAGATCATGTTGGTCAGGCGCGGGTCCTCGTGCGCGTTGAGCCCGATGCCATGCCCCAGGCCGTGCCCGAAGAACTCGGCGTACCCGGCCTTCTCGATGATGCCGCGTGCCACGGCGTCGATCTCTTTCGTGCTCTTCCCGGGCGCGAGCGCCTCGGCGGCGGCGTCGTGCGCTTCGAGCACGACCTTGAAGATCTCTTCCACCTTCTTCGGCCACTTGCCCAGCGCGAAGGTGCGCGTCATGTCGGAGTGATAGCCCATGTACACCGCGCCCCAGTCGATGAGCAGCGGCGCTCCCTTGGCCGTTTTCTTGTTCTTGGGGCGGTAGTGGGGGAGCGATCCGTTCGCGCCCGCGGCGACGATCGATTCGAAGCCAGGCTCCGACGAACCGCGCGACTTCATCTCCATCTCCAGACGCGCCGCGATCTCCGTCTCCGTCTGGCCGGGCTTGATCGTCGGGAGCACCGCCTTGAGCGCCGCTTCCTGGATTCGGACCGCCTTGCGGATCAGCGCGATCTCCGACTCGTCCTTGATCACCCGCAGCGCGGAGATCAGGCCCGTGGTGTCCACCAGTCGCTTGACCCCCACACGCCGCGCAATCGCCGCTCGCTCAGCGACGGGCATGGTCTCGGCCTGGATGCCGATCCGTTGGTCTCCGCCCCACGGTCGAACCGGACCGGGCGCGGCCTCCAACTTCGAAGGCGCGGCGTCCGACGAGCCCTTCTTGGGCGCCGGCCCGAGCACCTCCGCGACCGACTCGATCATCGATCGCGCGCGGATGACGATTTCGGCGAGTCCGGCCTCGCGGACCGGCTCCAGTTCCTCCTGGTAGCGAAAATCCGAGATCAGGACCGGTTTCTGCGACGAACGCCACGCTTCCGCGGGGACAACCAGGTAGCTGTCGCCGCCGAGGAACCCGGTGAGGTAGCCGACGTCCTTGGGGTTGGTCACCAGCAGGGCGGAGAGGTCCGCCTGAGCGATGGAATCTCCCAGCCGACCCAAGCGATCGGCAAAGGGCGAACGCTCGGCTTTGGCGGAGCGCGAACTCGAAGAACGCGCAATGGCGGCAGATCCACGCGACATAGGGCGAGATCATACCAGTTTCGCTTCAGACTGCCAGAACCGCGACCGGCGGACCTGCAAAGTGGTGTTCACTTGGCGCTCGCCGGGACTGTTCGCGGTGTCCAGTCAGAAGGACCTCACTCCGGCCGCCACATCTGATGGAAACCCCTGAGCGTGCGACGCCAACAACAAATGCCTGTAGGCTGATTGCTCCCGATGCGTTCCCGATCGAAACCCCGTTTTCGAGCCGACTTCGCGACCGTATTCGCATCGTTAATCGTTGCAGTTTACGTGTTTACGATCGCCGGCTATCCGGCGGGACGATTGTCTTGGAACATCGTCGGAGGGGCGGCGATGCACCC
>CALMQD010000498.1 GCA_937871415.1 uncultured Phycisphaerales bacterium
CACCCGCAGGTGTACTGCCACGGCGAGTTTCACTTCCACATCATGCGCCAGGCGCTCGACGGGTTCACGAGCCTGCCGTGGTACCTGGCGAGCCAGGAGCCGGTGAAATCGGAGGCGGAGCGGGCGCTGGAGGACCTGATCCGGCGGTGCCTGACGGTGCAGGGCCAGAAGAAACCGGGGGCGGTGGTGCTGGGCGATCACACGCCGCGCCCGATGCGGGCGTTTCTGCCCGAGGCAAAGTATTTGCTGATCCGGCGCGACGGGCGCGACGTGCTGACGAGCTGGACGTACCACCTGGTGCGGACGGGCAAGCCCGAGGTCGTGCAGGACGCGGTTCGGGGAGTGCTGAGCGAGGCGCTGGGGCCGGGGTTCGCGGGGGCGAAGGCGACGCGGGAGCAGGTTGCGGAGATCGGCAAGCGCCTGCTCGAGAACGAGCAGTGGGTGCGGCACTTTGCGCACAACTGGGGCGTGCAGGTGGAGCGCGACGAGCACGCGGCGCGGGAGTGGAATGCGCGGGGCGTGCCGGGGGGCGGCGGGCCGGCAAACTCGGGTGCGGGGGGGACGGGGAGCGCCGTGCTTCTCATCAAGTATGAGGACCTGCACGCCGACACCGAGGCTTGGAGGAAGCGGGCGTACGAGTTCCTGGGCGTGGACCCGGCGTTGGCGACTCCGGTGAGCGCCGAGAGCCGCACCGCGCCGGGCTTCGGACGCGAAGACCCGACGAGTTTCTATCGCAAGGGCGAGGTCGGCGACTGGAGGAACCACTTCAGCCCCGACGCGGAACGCTGGTTCTTGGACGAAGCGCACGGGGCGATGGCGATGCTGGGCTACCTGCCCGGGATCGGCGGCGGCCATGGCGCAGCGCCGAGATCGAGCGTGAGCGGGGCGGGCGCGGTCGCGGGAGCCGGCGCGTGAACTCGGGCGAGCGTCATGGTCCTGCGCCTCAAGCGGGGGACGGTCGGGGTGGGGGGCGTGCGGCGCGGAAGGTCTGGACGCGCGAGCCGTACGAGCATGACTTGGAGAAGTACGGGAGTGTGCCCGATGCCGCGGGGTCGGCGGCGTCGCTGCGGCCGTTGTTCATCGTCGGTCATCCGCGCAGCGGGACGAACTGGGTCGCGAACCTCTTGAACCTGCACCCGCAGGTGGCGGTGTGGGGCGAACTGCACTTCCACGTGCTGCTCAACGCGATGCCGGAACTGGTGAGCGAGCCGCACACGTCGGGTCACACCCAGCCGGTGCGTGGGGCGCTGGCGCGCGGGTTCCAGGCGTTCCTGCGATCGACGCTCGCGTCGGTTGCGCAGCACCGCGGGCCGGGCGCCGGAGAGGTGCGCTGGGTGGGGGATCACACGCCGCGGCTCTTGCGGATCATGCTGCCCGAGGCGCACTACATCGTGGTGCAGCGCGACGGGCGGGACGTGATGGTGTCGTTGACGGTGCACCTGCTCAACTGCCAGAGCCGGCGCGCGGCGCAGGCGTCGCCGGAGATTGCGCAGATGTTCGAGCGGGCGCTGGGCATGTGCACGCCGGACGACGCGTCGCTGGAGCGCGCGGCCGACTGGCTGCTCGCGCAGGAGGCGTGGGTGAAGCGGTGCGCCGGAAACTGGGCGCGGCACGTGCTGACGGACTCGGCGACGATGCGTCGGCTCGAGAGCGCGGGGGCGGGTGGGCCGCGCGTCATGGCGGTCCGGTACGAGGACCTGCACGCCGACACGCCGGGGGGGCTCGGCGGGATGCTCGGGTTCATCGGCGCCGATGCGGCGCTGGCGCAGCCGCTCGGATCCGATCCGCGGACGCGGGCGGGGTATAGCGACCAGACGCCGGGCTCGCACTATCGCAA
>CALMQD010000499.1 GCA_937871415.1 uncultured Phycisphaerales bacterium
CTTTGGCGGCGGGCACGAGGGGGCGGGGATGCGGTGCACGATGTGCCTGGAGGACCGGAAGCAGGCGCAGTGGGAGTCTCCGGTGCGCGAGGGGGCGCGGATCTGCCTTCGGTGCATCAAGCAGGGCGCGACGGCGCTCGAGAAAGACCCCGAGTCGGGATGGAAACGTCCGGAGAAACCGGCGGGCTAACGTTGCCCCCGTGTCCGAAGGAAGCGTGAACAACTCCGAAGCGGCGGCCGGGGCTTCGCCGAAAGGCGCGCCCGAGCCGGTGGTGTTTCACACCGCGCTGCGCGAGCTGCTGGTCGTGGCGGTGCCGTCGATCGCGACGATGGTCAGTTTCACGTCGATGCAGTTCGTGGACAAACTCATGGTGTCGCGGATCGGGCCGGACCCGGTCTATGTGGGCGCGCAGGGGAACGGCGGGCTGGCGGCGTTCGTGCCCGTCTCGGTCGCGATGGGGATCCTGACGGTCATCAACACGTACGTGTCGCAGAACCTGGGCGCGGGCAAGCCGGAGCGCTCGCCGGCGTACGCGTGGAACGGGCTGTGGATCGCGGTGGCGTACTGGCTGGCGGTGCTGCTGCCGCTGGCGGCGGTGCTGCCGCACCTCCTGGCGGTCACGCGCTTCGGCGAGGTCTCGGGCGAGGGGCTGGCGATGGCGCTGCACCGGGACGAACTGGCGGGGCAGTACGGGCGGATCCTGCTGTCGGGCGGGATCCTGACCTTGGCGACGCGCGGCATCGCGCAGTACTTCTACGGCATGCACAAGCCGGGCGTGGTGCTGCTGGCGTCGATCACGGGCAACATCACCAACCTCTGCCTGAACTCGCTGCTGATCTACGGCGCGACGACGCCGGCGTGGAACGACACGTGGCTCGACGGTTTCCTGGGGGCGCTTTCCGGGGTGACGCGCCCCATCGCCGAGGCGACGGGGTGCGGGGCGATGGGGATCCGGGGCGCGGCGATCGCCACGCTGGCGGGGAGCGCGGTGGAGTGCTCGATCCCCCTGCTGCTGTTCATCTCGCCCAAGTGGAACCGGCGGTACCGGACGCGGAGCGCGTGGCGCCCGTCGTGGGCGCACGTGCGCGACCTGCTCAAGACCGGATGGCCGCAGGGCCTGATGTTCGGCAACGAGATGATCTGCTGGGCCTACTTCATGGTGTTCCTGGTGGGGACGTTCGGGCCGAACCACTCGACGGCGGGGTGGATTGCGCACCAGTGGATGACGCTGAGCTTCATGCCGGCGGTGGGGCTGTCGATCGCGGTGACGGCGACGGTGGGCAAGAGCCTGGGGGCCAAGCGCCCGGACCTGGCGGCGCACCGGGCGTGGACGGGCCTGGGGCTGGCGCTGGTGTACATGGGCACGTGCGGCGTGTGCTTCGTGGTGCTGGGGCGTCCGATGATCGAGGTGTTCCTCGAGCGCAACACCTCGCCGGAGGAGCGTGCGATCCTGGTGGGGCTGGGGGTGAAGTTCCTGTACGCGACGGCGGCGTTCCAGTTGTTCGACGCGTGCGCGATGACGCTCTCGGGCGCGCTGCGCGGCGCGGGCGACACGGTGTGGCCGGGCGTGGCGACGCTCATCCTCAGTTGGTCGCTGATCGTGGGCGGCGGGCTGCTCCTGGTGCGTTTTGCGCCGGGGCTCGAATCGCTGGGGCCGTGGATCGCGGCGTCGAGTTACATCATCGCGCTGGCGCTGGCGATGCTGGCGCGGTGGCTCAGCGGGAAGTGGCGGACGATGGACCTCCTGGGGCACGCCGCGGCGGGTGTGGTGAGCGGCGAGAAGTGAATCGTGAGCAGTGAAAAGTGACCGGTGGCGAAGCGGGCGATCCTAACACACTGCGAACATGATGAGGCGAAGGGGAAGGGTGCGGCCTAGACTTGTGGCCGCGCCGTGCGCGCCGAAAGTCACCGGAAAACCGGGGTTCGGCGTGCGGGACGTGGCGGAAGCGCGGGGAGCGCGAAGAGCAAGCGCCGGCCGCGGTGGAAAACTGGAAAGGAAACGCCTCAGCATGTCGAACAACGCGCTGGACATGGTCATCGGGATGGGGGAGACGCAGCGGAACGCGAAACTGGCGGCGCAGCACGCCGAGGCGGGGCGCAAGGCCTTGAGCACGGGGGATCGCGAGACGGCGATCGCGGAACTGCGCAAGGCGGTCGCGGCGGACCCGAGCGATTCGCACGTGCTCTTCACGCTGGCGTACCAACTCGACCTGGCGGGCGAGGAGGACGAGGCGATCCAGATGTACGAGCGCGCCTGCGAGAACCCGCCGGCGCCGCTGAACGCGCTGATGAACCTCGCGGTGCTGCACGAGGACCGGGGCGACCTGGCGGCGGCGGAGCGCTGCCTGCGCCAGGTGCTGGAGACGAACCCGAACCACGGGCGGGCGCGCCTGTTCATGAAGGACGTGCAGGCGTCGCGCAGCATGGTCATCAACGAGGACGAGACGAAGGAGCGCGTGAAGCGCAACGCGCTGCTCGACGTGCCGGTGAGCGACTTTGAACTCTCGGTGCGGGCGCGCACGTGCCTGAAGAAGATGAGCATCCGCACGCTGGGCGACCTGCTGCGGACGACCGAGGCGGAACTGCTCGCGTACAAGAACTTCGGCGAGAGCAGCCTGGTCGAGATCAAGCAGATGCTCGCGAGCAAGGGGCTGCGTCTGGGTCAGGGCGTGGAGGACGCGCACCGCGCGGCCCGTCGCAAGGTGCTCGACTCGCTGCGCGGCTCGGGCAAGGAGGCGGTGCTGGACAAGGCCGTGAGCGAGATGAATCTGTCGGTGCGTGCCCGCAAGGCGCTGCAGTTGCTCAATATCCAGTCGCTGGGCGACCTGATGAGCCACACCGAGGCGGAACTCATGGGCGTGAAGAACTTCGGCGCCACCTCGCTGCAGGAAGTGAAGGACAAACTGGCCGAGTATGGCCTGGCGCTGCGGAACCTCGAGGAATAAGCCCCGGGGCAAAGCAGTGGGTTGAACTTCAAGGACCGCCCGACCGGGCGGTCTTTTTCATTCCGGCTTGCGGGCGGCGCGGCCCGGGGGCAGACTGTGCGCGTGGGGAGTTCGGGGGCGGGGGCCAAGGTGTGCCGCCGGGGCGTGGGCACGGGCCCCGGGCGGCGAACTCAGTCGGGCCTGCTCCAACGGGTGCAGCAGGAGAGACGGGATGGCCTGGCCGGCGTTGGCAAGTCGCCGGGGCGTGACGCCGCGAGCGCGGCGCACGGGTGTGCTGCGCCCGCAGAGGTCGCGGCGGCCGACGGGAGGGGCATTCGACCGGTGGCTGGGTGCGGCTCTGGCGGTGATGGTCGCGTGGGGCGTGGCGGGGTGGGTGGCGCTGCCACGATGGCTGAACCACGAGCCGAGCGGGCTGGTGTGGCACCAGGTGGTGCCGGTGGTGGCGGC
>CALMQD010000500.1 GCA_937871415.1 uncultured Phycisphaerales bacterium
AGAGACTGGGCGTGCGCGCGCACCCCGAAAGAGGAGGGCTTCTCTCATGTTGTCGAATCGATCGCTCCGCTGGGGCGTGGGCGTGCTCGCGTCCCTGGCGCTGGGGGCCGCGGCCCAGGCGCAGGTGTCGCAGCTGGTGATCTCCGAAGTCTTCGGCGGCGGTCACGCTTCGAGCGAGACCCCCAACGCGGACTACGTCGAGATCTACAACCGGTACCCCACGCCCATCTCCTTGAACGGCCTCTCGGTGCAGGTCGCCTCGAACTCCACCAGTTCGACCTGGAACGTGATCTCGCTCCCGAACGTGACGCTCAACGGGTACGAGTACTTCCTGGTCCAGCTCGAGCCCGACAACCCCACCGGCGTCGATTTCGTCTCGGACCTGACCGCGAGCATCGCCGCGGGCGCCCTGACGGGCTCGAACGGCAAGGTCGCGCTCGTGAACGGCACGAGCCCGATCAGCGGCACCGGGTGCGCGACGCCCGTCGGCGTGATCGACTTCGTCGGGTACGGCAACGCCAACGCCCGCGAGCAGTGCACGAACGGCAACGCGCCGCAGGGCTCGATCCTTTCGGGCATGGTGCGTTCGGTGACGCGCAAGGACGGCGGCTGCGCCGACTCGGGGAACAACTCGGTCGACTTCGAAGCCGCCGCGCCCACGCCGCAGCGCCGCACGCAGTTCAACTCCGTCTCGCGCCAGATCAGCGCGACGGTCAACCCGACGAACTCCAACTCCGGCGCGGGCGCGAGCGTCTTGGTCTCGGCGTACCTGCGTGACTGCGGCGTCGCCGTCACCGGCGCGACGGTCACCGCCAATCTCAGCGGTTTCGGCCTGCCGAACCTGACGCTGCTGGACAACGGCCTGAACGGCGACGGTGCGGCGAACGACGGCGTGTACGCGCGGTCCTTCAACGTCCCCGTCGGCCAGTCCCCGGGCGACGTGTCGATCACGGTCAGCTACACCGCGGGTATCACGCACGGCTCGACCAATGTGATCCACACCGTCAACGTCGCGCCCCCCGTCAACGACCTGTGCACCAACGCCACCGACGTCTCGGCGGCGCTCAACACGAGCAACTCGTACTTCGAGTCCGTGGTGAACACGACGGCGACGGTCGACGCGAACCTGACCTGCGATACGGACACGGTCGCCCGCTTCGGCTTCTGGTACACCTTCACGCCCGCCACCGGCGGCGCGCTGCAGTGGAACAACACCAGCGCGCAGGACGCGGTCCTGGGCGTGTTCACGTTCACCAACGCCGCCAATCAGTGCGGGACCCTCAACCAGCAGTTCTGCTCCACGACCGATGCCGGGGCGAGTTTCCTCGTGAACGCCGGCACCAAGTACTACATCCTCGTCGCGAACCAGACAGCGACATCGAGCACGCCCGGGCCCACCGACCCGATCGACCTGACGCTCGCCTTCCTGCCGGCGCCGCCGAACGACACGTGCGCGGGCGCGATCGACATCACCTCGAGCCTGCCTTCCTATTTCGAGAGCACGGACGTGACGGCGGCGACGCCGGACCCGGACGTGTCGTGCAACGGCGCATCCACCGCGACCGCCGGCATCTGGCAGACCTTCGTCGCGCCTTCGAGCGGCGCGGTGCTCATCAGCGAGACCTCGTCGATCGACACGGTGCGCACCGTGTTCACCGGCACCTGCGCAGGCCTCACCGAGATCGCCTGCTCCGACCCCGAGACCCTGAGCATCAACGTCACGGCCGGCACGCGCTACTGGGTCGAGACTTCACGCTACAGCTCCACCCAGCCCGCGGGCACCTTCGACATCTCGATCGAGTTCTTCCCGCCCCCCGGCAACGACACCTGCGCCACCGCGACGGAGATCTTCGGATTCTCGTACGGCGACACGCCCTTCGCGCCTTCGGCCACCGACGACGCCGACGTGTCCTGCAACGCCGGCGGCCCCAGCGCGTTCAACGGCGTCTGGTACCGCTTCACGCCCAGCCAGAGCGGCGCGCTCATCCTGACCGAGAACTCCACCAACGACGTCGACTGGGTGCTCTACACGGGCTCCTGCGGCGCTCTGACCGAGGTCTTCTGCACGACCAGTGAGCCGGCGAGCTTCCCGGTGACGGCCGGCACGCAGTACCGCCTGATGGTGTGCGCCAACAGCGTGACGACCCGTCCGACCATTGCGTACGACCTCGTGCTCGACCTGGCCCTCCCGCCCTCGAACGACACCTGCGCGGGCGCGACCGTCGTGGACCTCAACAGCCCGTTCAACGACTCGCCGGACGGACGCGGCGCGACGCCGGACGTGGACGTGAGCTGCAACGACGCCGCGGCGACCAGCGCCTTCGGCGGCGTGTGGTACACGTTCACGACGGGCATCGACGGCGGCGTGCTCAACGCGGCCGACACGTCGACCGCCGACGTGGTGTGGACCCTCTACACCGGCGCGTGCAACTCGCTCAGCGAGGTCTCGTGCAACTCCGGCGAGAGCGCGAACTTCGTCCTCACCTCCAACACGACCTACCGGATGCTCCTGGCGGTGAACGGCACGAGCAACCCGACGGTGAACTACGAGGTGGCCTTCAACTTCACGCCCGCCACCGGCGCCTGCTGCGAGGGTGACTCGTGCCAGGTGCGCACGCACTCGGAGTGCAACGGCGTCAGCGGCACCTACCTCGGCGACAACGAGCGTTGCGCTCCGCCCGCCGGCAACCCGACGACCTACCCCGGCACCGAGAACATCCCGATGCCGATCCTCGACGGCCAGACGGCGACCTCGTCGATCGTGATCAGCGACCCGGGCCCGATCGGGGACATCACCGTCTCGCTCACGATCACGCACACGTACGTGGGCGACCTGAACATCACGCTCTCGGACGGGATCAATACGGTCGACATCACGACCAATCTGGGCCTCAGCAACAACCTCGCCGGGACCTATGTCTTCTCTGACTCGGCCCCGACAACGTGGGCGAGCGTGGCGACGGCGGGCGCGGTCAACATCCCGCCCGGGACGTACCAGCCCGAGACCCCGCTGGCGCCGTTCCTCGCAGACATGCGCAACGCTACCTGGACGTTGAGCGTCGGCGACGATGCGGGCGCCGATACGGGCGTTCTCTCGGCGTGGTCGCTGAGCATCGACGGCTACGGGCCGCTGGCCTGCTCGGGCAGCCAGACGCCGTGCCAGAAGGCGGCGTCGTACGCGGGTGACACGAACC
This sequence comes from uncultured Phycisphaerales bacterium, assembly GCA_937871415.1. GTDB lineage: Bacteria > Planctomycetota > Phycisphaerae > Phycisphaerales > UBA1924 > JAHBK01. Next base: position 3,195 of record CALMQD010000500.1, read on the forward strand.
TGGTGGAGGTCGGCGACCTGTTCGCCTTCCTCGATCTGTGGTTCCTGGACTTCCCGAACGGCGCGCCTTCGGTGGCCGATCCGAACGGCGACTTCGACGACGACAGCGACGTCGATGTGTCGGACCTGTTCAGCTTCCTGGACGAGTGGTTCGCGGCGTTCGGCAACGGCGGGGTCTGCCCGTAAGCCGATCGGAGCGGATCGGAACGACGACGTCTACCAACTGACGACTTGAACCCACGCCCCCGGGAGCCTCCGCTCCCGGGGGCTTTTCATGGGGCAGGTTCGAACCCAAGGCCTTCGCAGCGCAGATGTTGCGCGTCAGAAGGATCGGCGCGAGAGGTCATAGACCCCATTCTCGGTGTCCGAGCCGGTTACTCGCGCCGAAGAATCGGTGGGGGTCCGGCATGAAAAAAGCCGTGCCGAGCGGCGGTAAACCGTCGACAGGGCTGGTTTTGCGCGACTCGGGGTTCCCAAGCGTTTCCCTGAAGGATCAGCCGATTTTTCTCTTGGAACCCCCCAAA
>CALMQD010000501.1 GCA_937871415.1 uncultured Phycisphaerales bacterium
CCCTTGCATGGGGTCCGATCCAGTAGTTATTCGGGTTTTGGGCGGTAAACCGAAAAGCCGCTGGCGGGATTTGAACCCGCGACCTCACCCTTACCAAGGGTGCGCTCTACCACTGAGCTACAGCGGCAAACCACGAAACACGATGCCGGGCACGGGCCCTTGCCCGAAGCCGGCCCGGTACTTCGGCGAAAAAACCACGCGGAAACAGCCGCCGAAACGCCGGGAAGGACATGTTATGCACGATGCCATTCCTTCGGCGATTGAACTCCGCCCCCCATCGACCAACCTCGGAACACCACCCCTTGATCCGGCGATGTCTTCGCAAATCCTTCACACAGCGTTCAGGCTTTGATCGATAACCACTTCGGTATGGCCCCTCTCGACCTTCGGAGCATGGCGATCCGGATCGGCGCTGCCGTCATTGTCGGCGCCGTCGTCGGCTTGGAGCGCGAGCGCAAGCACCGCCCCGCCGGCTTCCGGACCATGATCCTCATCAGCCTCGGCTCCTGCGGGTTCGTGCTGACCGGCATGGAGGCGATCGCGGCGTACGCGGGCGATGTGCAGTCGCGCCCGCCCGGCTTCCCCGCGATCGGCCAGTCCGAGATCTCGCGCGTGCTGCAGGGGCTCATCGGCGGCGTCGGGTTCCTCGGCGCCGGCGCGGTCCTGCAGAACAAGAAGGCCGTGCGCGGGCTCACCACCGCCGCCGCGGTGTGGATCGTCGCGGCGATGGGCGCCGCGTGCGGGCTCGGGTTCTTCAAGCTCGCGTTGATGCTCGGCGCCGCTTCGCTCTTCACCCTGCTGGTGCTCGAGGTCGTCGAGGAGCGCTACTTCCCCGAGCCGCGCCACTGGCACGCCGAACACCAGGACCCCGCCCGCGCGGACAACCCGCCGGGACCACCGATCCACTGAGGCTCGCGGCCCCCCGGCGCGCTCGGGGCGCGCCCCGCGCTATCGCTCGGCGCCCGCGCGGGTGGGCTCGACCGCGCGCCGGTCGGGGGTCAGCAGCGCCTGGAAGCGGCGCCGCTCCTCCACGACGCGCCGAAACTCGTCCGGCGACATCGGATCGTCCGTGCGCCTGCCCGGGTTGAAGAGGTTGGACAGGGCGCGACCCGTGCCCACCAGCGGCACGGACTGGATGTCGGGCTCGGCGAGCGTGCCGGTGATGCGCGTCGTCGCCACCTCGTTGCGGACCATCTCGAAGAGATCGGAGAGCAGCGGCAGCCGGCGCACGCCGCGCGAGTTGAACGTCAGGTCGAGGTCCAGGTCGGGGAACCGGACGTTCCCGCTGCCCAGCAGGGCGATGGAGTCGGAGAGCAGCGCGATGTTGTCGAACCGCGCCGTGGCGCCGCCGAGGTGGAACGTCGCCTGGAGATAGTCGAGCTCGTCGGGCGAGGGGAGCGCGAAGTTCGAGATCTGCATCAACTGGAAGACCACCGGCAGGCGCAGCACGTTCCCGGAGGCGATGCGGATCGCCCCGCGCCCGACGCGCGAGTCGACCTCTCCCGGCGTGCCCTGCAGAGAGAACCACGCGTCGACGAGCCCGCGCGACTGATCGATCGGACGCTCCGCCGCGGCGTGCCGGTCGGACTCGTCCGAACCGAGCACGGCGCGCTCGTCGCCCGAGCGCAGTTCCTCGAGCAGCGGCGCGAAGGCGACCCCCGCGAGGATCACGTCGGCACGATAGGTCGAGCGCCACGCGCTGGCGCCGGGCGCGGCGTGATGGCCGTCGGCCCCGGCGACGGCGCTCAAGTCCGCCGGGATCACCCCCGCCCGCGGCCCGGGCGCATCGAGCGCGGGAAGAGTTGCCGGCCCCGGCCCTTCCCCCGGCGCGTTGGAGAGAATCTGGCCCGAGGCCCAGACACGCCCGCCGTGGCACGACGCCGTCGCGTAGGCGATGTCGACGGCGTCGGAGGCGGCGCGGCTGGTGATCAGCGCCCGGGCGTTCTCGACCCCCGCGCCGGCGATGCGCAGGTCGGCGCCCTGCAGTTCGATCTCGAAGTTCGGCCCTCGGTCGTCGGTGTTGAAGACGCGGATGCGGGCCCGCCCGTCGGCGTCGGTCATCGGCACGCCCAGGTTGAGCGAGCCGCGCGAGAACGCCAGCCCGGCGTCGAAGGTGACCTGGTTGGGCGCGCGTCGCGCCTCGATCCCCGCCCGGCCCGGCGATTCGTCCGGCTCGCCCGGGGTCTGCAGCACGAGCCTCGCCGGCGAGAGCGACCACGGGCCCTCGATCCGCGCCTCGATCGAGCCGAGCGCGCTGCGCACGCTCTCGGGCAAGAGCCCCTCGTGGCGCGCCGTGAGCGACTCGGCCTTGATGTCGATGTCGGCGTCGAGCGACAGCCCGAGCGAGCGCGAGTAGGACCACTGGCCCGCGAGCAGCGCCGAGAGGTCCTCGGCCTGCAGTTCGATGCCCGTGGCGTTGCCCGCGGCGCGCCAGCGCGCGTGGTCGTCGGTCTGGGCCGCGCGGAAGTCCACGCACCCCGACAGGCTCGTGATGTCCACGCGCCCCGTGCCGTCGTCGAACGACAGCGCCCGCGGGAAGACCTGCCCGGAGACCCGCGCGGGGATCGCGCCGGGGCTCTCGGCGCCGGTCATCTTCGCGAAGACGTCGAAGGTGCCCCGGAAGTCGAGGCTCTCGAACCGCTCCTGCGCCTCTTCCGGCAGCGCACGGAGCACGAGCGATCGCACCAGCGCCGACTCGGTGCGCACGCCCGAGATCGACGCCTCGAAGTCCGACGGGCCGGTGAACAGCCCGCTCTCGCGCAGGTAGGTCATGCGCCCGTCGGCGGTCGCGACGCCGACCTGGTCGCCGTCGTAGCGCACGCCGATCTTCGCCCGATGGGCCGAGAAGGTCAGTCGATCCTCGTCCTCGCCCACGACGCGGAAGATCGCGTCCGGCGCCGCGACGGCGTCGTCCGATGCGCCGTCCGGCGACGCCTCCTGGGTGTCGAACGATGAGAAGAGCAGCCGCCCGTCGCGCCACTGCGCCGACACATCGCGGATGCGCGAGAACGCGAGCTCGTAGCGCGTGGTGACGGGCCGGTCGGCGTCGGGCCAGGCCGCGGCCGAGGGCTTGGCCGCGTGCGGGTCGTAGTCGAGCCCGAGGCGCACGTCGATCTGGCCCGCGGGGTCGAGGTCGGCGCGGAGGTTGGTCAGGAACGTGCCGGCGTCGGCGCTGAAGAGCGCCGCCAGGCGCTCCGCCGGTGCGCTCAGGTCCACGTCCGTCGCGCCCAGGTCCAGATGCACGACCCCCGGCGGCGTCGGCGCATCGGCGCCCGCCTGGTCCAGCCCCGCCACCAGGTCCACGCGCAGGCGCGCCGCGAGCGTGCCC
>CALMQD010000502.1 GCA_937871415.1 uncultured Phycisphaerales bacterium
GCTGGGCGGGATGGAGGAAGGTGTGCGAGTCGTCATGACAAGTTCTCCGAGAATCCGACCGATTCGAAGTGGTGGCGCAGCGCGGCTGTTGCCGCAGCGCCGAGCGAGGGGCGACGGCGGCCATCCGTGGCCGCTTCCAGAAAGTCGTTGCAGACAGTGGCGAGGTCTTCGGGCAGAGCGTCGATCGCGGCGCGAACGTCGAGTTCGAAATCCCGCCGAGCGATTGGGGATGCCGAGGTGAGCGACGGGTACCGCCCGTGCCCCGCCGCCATCGCATCGTCAATCGGGACGGTCGTCGACCGGCCGCCACGCTTCGCGGCATGCTGGGTCCGGAGGATCGATGTACCGGCCCTGGTCATGGCGATGGCAAGGAATGCCATGGGCCGACCTCGCGACGGATCGAACTTCGGCCAGCGTTCCAGTGCGGCCAGAATGAGATCGGCGCGAAGATCCGCCGCGTCGTCGACGGGATAGCGGTTGCCGGTCAGACGGTTCGCGATCCCGTGGGCGGTCGCACCAAGTCGATCCAGATCGAGCGACGCGAACCGCTGAGACGTTGACGCCGTGGCGCCCTCAGCCATGCGTCACCTCCTCCACGATCAACCGCGCAGGCAATCCGTGACGAACCTCGATGGCGACGGTGGCGACGCCAACGACGGCCAGCTCAGCGAGAAGATCAACCACCGCGCTCTTGACAGCAAAGTCAGCGTCGCCAACCCGCTTCGGGCTCGACGATTCGGCCCCGAGCCTGACCTCTCGGATCACGCGGGGAGGCGGATCGAACACGGGCCGGCCGGCCGAGACGCTGAGCGACTCGATCCGGCCGAACCCGATGCGATGCATCATTGCGATTAGCCGCTGTGAGCCTTCATCGAGCGATGCCTTGCGAACCTGGGCGTTGGTGCTGTTCAAGCCGCACCGCCTTGGCCGAGCGGCGTGCGGCGGCGGTCGATGCCGTCGAGTTCTCGGCGAACCTGCTCGATGGCCCGGCGGTCAAACAGTCGGACGCGACCGGCCAGGGCAGCCGGTTTGATCCACGGGCGGGTCGCCAGAACTCGCACGACCCGGTGAATGGGTTCGTCCAGTTCGCTGGCGATCACGCCGGCGGTGATCAGCGCGGGCGGTGGTGTCGAATCGATACGGCGGGGCGGGGGCGCGATTCCCATGACGGCGGCTCCGATCCCGGGCGACGTGCCCGGCTACCAGACCGCAGGTGGTCGCGCGACCGCCCTGGATGTCTCGGGATTCGCAGGACGGCAGCCGGTCGCGACTGGTCGCGACCGCCCGTCCAGTGTCTTGTCGCAGCATTACCGCTCGGGCCGCTTCTTGGCGACCTTGTGCTGGCGGTCCTCGCGCAGCCGTTCGGCTCGCTGCTCAGCGGCGAGCTTCGCGATGATCTCATCACGGTCGCCGGGCGTGTCCTCGTCGCCCGCGTGATAAGCGTCGAGGGGTTCGCCCGCATCAATCCGGGCATCAACCGCTTCCTGGGCCGCCCTTGCCTCGGCGAGAGTCTCGCCATGCGTCTCCGACGAGCCGACTTCCCGAGCCTTCTTTGCCTTCTCGGCCTCTTTGCGGCGAGCCTTCAAGTACGCGGACCGCTCGATCGCCTTTGTCATCGTGGACGACCCGCAACCGATGATTCTGGCAAGTTCGTTCCGGCCCGGGAAGAACCCGCCGTGCTTCTTGACGTGTGCCTCGGCCAGGCTCATGGCTTCCTGCCAGGTCATGGTGTCGGCCTGTGATGCCTTCGCGCTGCCGCCGCTGCTCTCGCGAGCCGAACCGCTCACGATGGCCTCGACCATCGGCAAGATCGCGTCCCGGAACGCCGCGGCGATGTCGGCGGCGTTCGTCAGGTTCACCTGTGTCGGACCGGCCGTCTTCGAAGCGCCGCCTGGTTCCGCAGCAACCCCGCGCAGTGCGACGAGCGTCCCGGTACCGTGAACCGGTGGCCGATCCTCGAGACTCCCGGCCTTCATCACAAAGTCGATGACCCGCTCACGGCTGCCAATGAGCGCCGCGTGGTCCCGGGTCAACTTCGTGTCCAGCGGCACGCCCAGATCCGCCCTCGCGAGCAGGCCGTGCTCGGTGAGCCGCCATTCGTCGCCACCGACTTTCGTCACTCTGAACGGCCGGACGGCCCCCTCGGATCCCCGACGCCATTGGTCGATCGCCGCGGACCACCGGCTCCAGGATTCCGCCAGCAAAGGCTCGATCGCCTGAAGCAGTCCGGCCTCTCCGGTCACCGCGACCGTCGCTTCGATAGCCTCACCCTGACCCGCCATTCCCAGACGGATGGAGCTTCGTCGCTGCACAAGTCCTGCTTCCACAAGCAGCAAGATCGCCCGCTGTTCGGTCACCGAGAGCTGGTCAATGTCCACCGACTGCCACCGATCGGGGATACGCCGGAGGAGGGATTCGATCGCGTTGGTCAGGTCCAGAGTCATGCAGGCATGATCGTAAACCACCGCGCTCGCGTCGGCGTGGTGAAGGGTCGCAGGGCGCGGATCGTTGTTTCTGCTGCTCGTGGTTCGCGGCCGCCCGCCGTCCGGCGGGTTGATCGCCAGATGCCGACAGACTTATCCGCAATGCAGCTCGTTGTCGGTTCAGACCGCGTTTGGGGTATTCAGCCGAGGTCCAAAAACGACC
>CALMQD010000503.1 GCA_937871415.1 uncultured Phycisphaerales bacterium
GTCGCGAAGGCTGCGCTGGGCCAGCACGCGGGCGACGTGCCGGTCTTCGCCGAGGCGACCAAGCAGGTCGATGAGCTGCGCATCTCGACCGGCGAGAACTGCTCCTACGCCCGCGGGCACAAGCTCGCCGGGGCCGAGGGCAAGAGTTCGTTCGGCACCTACGTGCACCACGACGGCAAGACCGGCGTGCTGATCCAGGCGAGCGGCGACGTCACCGAGGCGACGCTGCGTCAGATCTGCATGCACGTGACGGCCGCGGTGCCGACGCCCAAGGGCATCACCCCCAACGACATCCCGGCGAACATCGTCGAGCGCGAGCGGAAGTTCCGCATCGACCAGGCGATCGAGAGCGGCAAGCCGAAGGAGATCGCGGAGAAGATGGTCGAGGGCGGCATGCGCAAGTTCTTCGAGGAAGTCGCGCTGCTCGAGCAGCCGTTCGTGATGGACCCGACGAAGAAGATCAAGGACATCGTGGGCCCCAAGGCCCAGATCGTCGCGTTCCTCCGCTGGGCCGTCGGCGAGCAGGCCTGAGACCGGCTTCGACTTTGAGCCATGTGCGATTCCGATTATGCTAGATTCGTCTAGCACGGAGAATCGCATGAATGATCAAGGCGACGACATTCTCACCGAGGCCATTCGCAGGCGACGGCGGAAACAGTCCAACAGTCTTGCGGGCCTCGTGATCGACATTCTGATGTTTCGCCGCATGATTACACCCTGGCTGATCAGGGTGTTTTTCGTTCAGGTCATGATTTTGTGCGCAGTTTCTGCTGGGCTGATTGTGTACCAGGAAATCGCTGCTGCCGGAAGCGCGTCGTCTGGTCGAATCGTCCAAGGTGGAGCGGGGGCTCGCTCGCGCCAGCGGCCGATCTCGATAGAAGAGACGCCGTTCGATGCAGAACCGAACTCGCCCCCGGCGTCGTCCTATTCGCCTCCCACGCCGAGTCGCGTCACGACCGTACCGTCTGTCGTGCTGGGCGTGGATTGGCAGCGAGTGGCACGAGTTCTTTGGCCGCTGTTCACGATCCTCGTTGTTCGCATCGCGTGCGAAGGCTGCATCGTGCTGTTTCAACGAAACGCTGATCGACATTCATCGAATGGGTCGCGAGCGAAAACTCGGATAGAGGGCTATTGAGTTCTGGATGTCGTCCAGCACTTAATCGTCCGTGCAGCACAACCCCGTGGGATTGGTTTCGTGGCGAGCCTCACTGCCCCGACACCACCACGTCCGTCCGCCGGTTGACGACGATCATCCGCGGCAAGAGGTAACTCTTGCCGTGGTACATCACGACGTCGCCCGAGAGCGTCACGGTCGCCTTCTCCCCCTGCGACGCAGCCACGTTCTCGAGACGCGACAGGTTCATGCACGGGAGCAGGAACAAGGGCGGCTCGCCGCGTGAACTCGCCCCGGTGTCAAAGACGAACATCGGCGAACCGTCGCCCGAACGGACGACGCGCCCGCGACGCGAGGTCAGGTACCCGCCCGGCACGCTCGCCGCCGCGGCGGGAGATTCATCGCCGCCCAGCAGTGCCTGCTCCTCGGCGGCGGAGAGTTTGGGCAGGTCGACACGGCGCGCAGCGCCGACGGCCTTGTCCAGCCGCTCGATGATCTCCTCGATCGCCGGCTCGCCCGCCGGGGTTGCACCGGCCTCCGGCGTTGCCGCGGTTGCGGGTGGCACGGAATCAGAAGTCGCTGCAGAGACCGGGGCGGCGGTGGCGGGGGGTTTGTCGGTGCCGCCCGTGGGTTTGTCGCCCGTGGCGGGCTTGGAATCTTCCGCGGGCTTGGGGTTCTCCGGCGCTGGCTTGGGAGCCTCCACCGCGCCGACCTGTTCCACGATCGGCGGCGTGGTCGCGAGCAGGAAGTTCACGCCCGCGTAGAAGAAGACCTAGCCCGAGACGAGGATCCGCTGGTCCGGCTGCATGCGCGACGCGAGGCGCTCGATCGATGCGAGGTTCAGGTTCGGCATGAGCACCATCGCGGGCAGCGGCGTGCCCGAAGGGCCCTTCTGATCGGCATCGAAGATCAGGTAGAGCGAGCCGCTCTTGCCGCGGAACGGCCGGGCCTTCGCCCCGGCGAGGAACGAGCCTTCGGCGAGGAGCGGCCCGCCGAGGCTGGCGCCATCGGGGAGCGCCTGGTCGAGGTCCGCGCCCGGGAGCACCGGCGCGTTGGGGTTGACCATCATCGGTTGGGGCTTCACAGGCGGCGTCGGCAGGCTCTGGCCCGGTTGCAGCCCCTGGTGCAGCGCGGGGTCGTCGTCGGGCGTCACGATGACCTGAGCGGCCGCGGCTTGCGCGAGGGCGACGACGAGCAGCGCGGCCGGCGCGTTCCGGCGCGATGCGCGGACGGGCCCGGACAGCGGTGTGGATTGAAGACGGGGCTTGCTCATGCTCGCATCCTTGCTGGCGGAACTTCCTCTGCGCATTCGACCGGAACGGGGCGCGAATCGCCAAGCGTCCGAGAACCCGGTTTGGCTTCATCGGCCTGAGCGCGGCGTGCCTCCATGCTATCGCCTGCGCGGGTGC
>CALMQD010000504.1 GCA_937871415.1 uncultured Phycisphaerales bacterium
CTGGCGGGGAACGGCCGGCCCGATCACATCCACCTGCTCATCCGGTTCCCACCCGACATCGCGACTGCCACGCTCGCGCGCGAAATCAAAGCGAGGTCGTCCAAGTGGCTGCACGAGTCTGTCCCCGGCTTCGAAGCCTTCGCGTGGCAGCGCGGCTACGGCGGATTCACGGTCAGCCACTCCGCGCTCGATCGCGTGGAGAGGTACATCCGCGATCAGGAAACGCACCACAGTGAAATGTCGTTTCACGACGAGTTCACGGAGTTCCTAAAGAGGCACGGGGTCCAGTTTGATCCGCGTGCCTTCGAGCAATGAATGGGGGGACGCGCCCGCCCATTGCACGGGCGGGGGGATGCAAGCAAGAGGTATCGGGTGTGCGGCCTCCAGACGCTTCGCGTCTGGCAACCACCGCACGCCCGCTGCGCGGGCGCGTCGCCCCACAGCCCCCGCACAACCGGCTACCATGTCGCCGCCATGGAACTCCCGGCATTCCTCAACGCACAGTTTTTTATCAGCGTCCTGGTCATCCTGGTGGTCATCCACCTGCTGCTGGGGCTCGCGGGCGGTTCGATCTACCTCGAACGCAAGATCTCCGCGTACGTCCAGGACCGCATCGGTCCCAACCGCGTCGGCTTTGACCTCGGCCTGCCCCTGCTCAAGCCCCTGCGCGGCCTCTTCGGCATGGGCCAGGTGCTCGCCGACGGCATCAAGATGCTCCTCAAAGAGGAATACGCCCCCAAGGGCGTCGACAAAGCCCTCTTCACGATCGCGCCCACGATCGTCGTCATCCCCGCCCTCATCGGCTTTGCCGTGATCCCCTGGGGCGGCGTGATCCACTTCCCCGACGTCATTCACTTCCTCGGCCTGACATTCAACGGCGGCAAGGTCGTCGTCGCCGGGGCGAACATCAACGTCGGCATCATCTACATCCTGGCGGTCGCTTCGCTGGGTGTCTACGGCATCGTGCTCGCCGGTTGGGCCAGCAACAACAAGTTCGCGTTCCTGGGCTCTCTCCGCGCCAGCGCCCAGATGATCTCCTACGAGATCCCGCTCGGCCTGTCGCTCCTGGTCGCGCTGCTCATGGTCGGGTCGCTTCTCCCGCAGGACCTGATCGAGTATCAGGCCCACCACGGCTGGCTCGTCCTTTCACAGCCCCTGGCCGCGGCGATCGTGTTCATCTGCTTCCTCGCCGAGGCCAACCGCACACCCTTTGACAACGCCGAGTGCGAGCAGGAACTGGTCGCCGGTTTCCACACCGAGTACTCGTCGATGCGCTACGGCATGTTCCCCCTGAGCGAGTACGCCCACGTCGCCGGCGGATCGGCGATCTTCTCGATGCTTTTCCTCGGCGGCTACCACCTGCCGCTGGACCTGATCGGCGGTGACGCCGGGCACGTCTTCTCTCCGGAGAACACGGCGTGGTACGCGGCGCTCTTCAAGTTCGGTTGCTTCGTGACCAAGACGCTGCTCATGATCTTCCTGGTGATCATGGTCCGCTGGACGATTCCCCGTCTGCGTTTCGATCAGGTCATGCAGGTCGCGTGGCAGAGCGTCATCCCGCTGGCGCTCATCAACGTCGTCGTCGTCTCGGTGATGGTCCACCTGGGCGACCGCTACCAGGATTCGATCGGCCTCAGCCTCTCGTCGCCGCTGGCGATGTTCCTGGCGAACATCGTGGTGACGGTCGTGGCGCTGGGCGTTCTGCCGCTGCTGCCCCGGCGCGCCGGCGGCTGGGCCAACGAGCGCGTGCGCCTGGCGGGCTCGCGCTTCTCGCCCCTCGCGGGCGAGGCCGTCTCGACCGGCCCGACGCTGGCCTTCGCGCGTGAGGACCGTCCGCGCGAGGGAACCGCGCCCTCGCATTGAGCAGCCCCCCGATCTCTGTGCTTGCGCGCTTGAGCCCTGGGCACCCCGGGTTTGAGCAGTTCTGGCCTCGAAGCCTTCCGGCTCAGCCCGGCGTGATGAGCGTTCCGACGCCGCTGTCGACGTTGCCCGGGTGCCCCGGCCGGAAGTCGCGCGTCTCGATCGCGCGACGGATGTTGCCCGGCGACTTGAAGTCGAAGACCAGCACCGGCACGTTGTTCTCCTGGCACATGGTCAGGGCCGTCATGTCCATGACGCCGAGGTTCTTGCTGACCGCCTCGGTGAACGTCAAGTGGTCGTAACGCTTCGCGGTCGGGTCCTTTTTCGGGTCGGCGGTGTAGACGCCGTCGACCTTGGTCGCCTTCATGAGCACGTCGCATTCGAGCTCGATCGCCCGAAGGGCCGCGCACGTGTCGGTCGTGCAGAACGGGTTCCCCGTGCCGGCGACCAGGATCACCACGCGCCCCTTGTCGAAGTGCCGGAGCGCGCGCCCGCGGATGAAGGGCTCCGCGACCGACCGCACGTCGATCGCCGTCATCACGCGCGACTCGACGCCCAGGTGCAGGAGCGCCTCCTTCAGCGCCAGCCCGTTGATGACCGTCGCCAGCATCCCCATGTGGTCGGCCGTCGCCTGGTGGATGTGCGCGATCTTGGCGAACTTCGCCCCGCGCACGAAGTTCCCGCCGCCAACCACCACCGCCAGATCGACCCCGCCCCGGACCTCGAAGGCGTCCTTGATCTCGTGGGCCATCGCCGCCAGCTCGCCCGGCTCGATCCCGAACCCACCCGGCGCACAGAACGCCTCGCCCGAGAGTTTCAGCAGCACACGCGGGCGGTTGCGCCTGCCCGTGCTGGTGCCTGATCGAACCCCGGATGGCGTCGTAGCGGCGGTGTCTGGCATGGGCTGGGTGTTCCTTCTTCCTTTGGTCCGGTCCCCGGCGGTCGCCGCGACGCGTACAGGGCGAACGCACGTCCGGGCACCCCAGCATAGGGCTTCGGGCGTGAACCGAACCGACCCGCGGGCGGCGGCGGATAGTCCTTTCGAGCGGCGGAGCGCCCAATCCGTCGTTCGACGCCGCACCCGGGGCAGGGGTCAGTCGTTAGACTCGTACAGACTCCGTTGGGCCCCGCGTCGCCGAGCGCTTGGACCCATCCCGCGATCGGGTCGATCAAAGGAACCATGACGACTCTTCCTCCCATGTCCGGCAACGCACCCGGCCCCTCGGGTCGGAGCATCCCGCCCGTGTCCGGCGAGTTCGCGCCGCACCCCGGCGGGCTGGTGGCCCACCTGCGGAAGTGGTTCGTCAGCGCTTCGGTGCTCGCCAGCGCGACCAGCCTGCTCCTGCACGTCTCGCTCGTGGCTCTCGCGGCGGTCGTCACCGTCGGCCTCGTCTCGACGCACAGCGATCGCGGCGCGCCCGAGGGTGAACTCATCCTCTCGCTCTCTCCTGAGACCGAACTCACCGAGATCGGCGACGCCTCGCTCGACGCGACGACTCCCTCTGTCGCGACCGGCGATGTGCCCCTGCCCGACGTCACCATGCCCGGCATCGACACCGGCCCCGGCGGTGACGACGCCCCCGGCTCCGGCCCCGGGTTCGGACCCATCGGCGACGGGCTCGGCGGCGCGGGCGGCGGCGATATCGGCGACGGCAAGGGTCTCGGTTCCGGCGGCGCGGGCGGCGGCGCTTCCTTCTTCGGTGTGGAGGCCAAGGGCTCACGCTTCGCCTACATCCTGGACGTTTCCGGATCCATGCAGGGCGCCAAGATGCAGGCCATGAAGATCGAGCTCGGCGAGTCGATCAACGGTCTGCAGGAGCACATGTCGTTCTACGTCGTGCTCTATTCCTCCGACGCCGCGGACCTCGGGGGCAAGGACCGGTGGACCGTCGCCACGGCGGCGGGCAAGAAGTGGGGGCTGGACGCCATCTATCGCCTCGAGGCCGCCGGCGGCACGCAGCCGTGGTCCGGGTTTGAGCGCGTCTTCCAGATCAAGCCCGCGCCCGACGCGATCTACTTCATGACCGACGGCGAGTTCGACCCCTCGGTCGCCGATCTGATCGCCCTCCACAACAAGGGCAGCAAGAAGGTCCCCATCCACGCGATGACGTTCGTCAACAAGGGCGCCGAGGAAGTCATGCGCAAGATCGCGACCGACTCCGGCGGAACATACCACCACGTCGAGGGCCCGAAGTGATCGTTCACCCCGGCGTGCGCCACTTGTCGATCGCCCTGGCCGTCGGGGCCCTCGGGCCCGCCGCTCACGCTGACGTTGCCCTCCGGCACGGCTCCAAGCCCGTCCCCGGCACACCCGTCGGCAGTTCGCTGGCGGGACTCTTGGTCGATCCGCCCGCCGCGGCGCCCGGCATGCCCCGGCTCCGCCAGGTGCTGATCAGTTACGAACGGCTCGCACAGGAACAGGCCCTGCCCGAGTTCGGCACTCCCGGGGCGGGCGACAAGGCGGTCGCTTCCCGCGTTCCCGAGCTGCTGTGGCGCGCGGCCGCACGCCTCGAGCGGGGCGACCTGCCCGCCGCCGAACCGGAACCAGCTCCGCCACTGCCGCTGCACCATC
>CALMQD010000505.1 GCA_937871415.1 uncultured Phycisphaerales bacterium
CCCGGCGCGGATGTTCCGCCGGAGGCTCGGGGCACATGATCCCCTTCGCGCGGTCGAAGTAGATCGTCGTCTCGAGCGTCAGGGCGCGGTCGTTGATGTCGTTCGTCCGCGAGCCGACAAGCCCGATGCCGGGGTCGGACCGCATGGCCCGCACGAGGTGCTCCAGCGCATCCGGCGGAAGGTCGACGTCGTCATCGACGAACCAGACGTAGGCAACTCCGCCGCCCCCCCCGCTTCCCCCTCTCCCCGCGCCGCCGAGCCCGCCCGTCGAGCCGACGCGGACCGCCGCGGGCGACGAGAGACGTTGGTCGACGTACGCGAGGCCGGTATTGAACCCGCCGCAACCGCCGAGATTGTCGGTGTTGCGCACAATCACCAGCGACCCGAACGGGTGCGTGCCAGCGCGCTGCTCCGTCTCGTCCGCCACGCCGGACTTCACCCGCTCAAGGCCGCCAAACCGCGGCTCGTGCGCTCGGGCGGTTCGGTTCTCTACGACGCCATCCGCGTTCCATCGCCGCGCCAGCTGGTCCGTCGTGCCGTCCGTGCTCGCATTATCGATGACGACGACGTCCAGACGCGAAGGGTCGTACGTCTGCCGAGCCAGCGCCGCAAGCACCCGGTCGGCCATCGCCCAGCGGTTCCAGGTCACGATGAGCACGGCAATGCGTTCGGGCCGCGCTTCGCCATTCGAAGCGCTCGACAACTGTCCGACCGCGGCGCCCGACGGACGCACCGCGCCGCGCGGCTTGGTCTCGATCGACCCTGCCCCTGCGCCCGCGGAGTTGGTCGGGTGGAGGCTCACGCCCGCGCCGCCGCCGCGGCGTTCCCCGCGGCGACCTCCACCTTCAGGTCCTCGTCCTGACCCGCGTACACGCGCTCCATCTCCACCGCGTGATCCTCGATCGACTTCGGCGGGCGCACGTTCTTCCGCAGGTCGTCGATCCGCCACGGCTCGCTGGTGATCTCGCGCAGACGCGCCCGCAAATCCTCGCGGTCGTTGGCGCGGAACAGCAGCCCGTTGTGCCCGTGCTTCACCGCGTCGGGGATGCCGCCGATGTTCGCGCCCAGGACCGGCACGCCGCACGCGAGCGACTCGAACACCGTCTGCGGGCCGTTGTCCCACCACAGGCTCGGCACGACCACCATGTCGCGCCCGCCGCAGAACCACGGGATGTCGTGGTAGTGGTACTGGTACCCGTAGCGCAGCCCCGCGAGCCGCGGCTCCAATCGCCGGAACATCCACTCGATCGTCTGGCCTTCAAGAGCGAAGACCGAGATGTGCAGCTTCCGCAGCACCTCCGGCTCCAGGCCCTCGAGCGCATCGGCGAAGAACCCCAGGCCCTTGTAGTAGTTGTTGAAGCCCATGAACAGCAGGCGCACCGCGCGCTGCTCCACGCCCATCGGCACCGGCGGGCGGAGAAACGCCGGCGGCGCGAACGCCAGTTCGGGCTTGAGCGCCACCACCCGGTTGATGCGGCTGCCGATCGGCAGCGTCCTGATCGCCGACGGTTTCACCCCCATCGAGACGAACTTGTCGCGCACGAAACCGCTCACCGCCAGCACGCGATCGCACGACGAGAGCATCTCCACCATCGCCGCGCGGCGCTGGCCGTATTCATTCGGCGCTCGCGACGACTCCGGCTCGGGCGTGATCTCGTTGCTCAGCGGCTGATACTGCGGGAGCGAGCAATCCCTGGCCCGGGGCGGATCGAGCTCGGCCATCAGGTGCGGCGAGCGCCCGCGCTGATCGCCCACGCTGAGCGTCACATCGCCGCTCGGGCTGTGCAGCACGCGCGTCTCCCCCGGCACGGTCAACTGCCCCGTCGCGTCCTCCAGCGTCCGCACCGCCTGCCCGGGCAGCGCGGGCATCGGCGCCCGCTCCGGCGCGATCATCACCTTCGCCAGCCGGACGCCCGCGCGGAGCGACCGGGGCATCCAGCGCAGCGCATCCTTGAGTTCGTTCCACGCCGCCCGCGCCGTCGTGCCCTGCGCCGGCGTGGCGCCCGCGAAACTCCGCGTCCGGTGCTTCTGACGCTCCTCCTCCACCGGCACAACCTTCACGCACGTCGCGCAGGCGTGCCCGTTCTGGAAATCGCGGCACAGCACCCGGTGCCCCTGCAGCAGGTACACCTGCGGACAGACCGTGGCGTAGTTGTGCAGGCTGAAGACCACCCGCGCCCCCGCGGCCCTCGCCCGACTCACGCAGCCGATCGAAAACCCTTCGAGGTTGTTGAAGTGCACGACGCCGGGCCGCAGCAGGTCGAACAGCCGCCCCACCTCATGCTCCAGGGACGGGCACGAGACCTCGTCCATCGGACGCTCGAACTGCGCCAGCGACGGCGCAAGCACCGGCGAGTTGACCACCTCGAAAACCTTGATCCCGAACCAGTCGTGATGCCGTCGGACACTCGGCGGCGGGTTCGGCTGCCCGGGGGCGATCGGCGAGTGCTCGGTCCCCGAACTGAGCGACACGACGTCGTGCCCGCGCTTCACCAGTTCGAGCGCCAGCGCCTGAACGTACTGGTTCACGCCGCCGCCCTGGCTGGCGCCCTCCCACACCTTGGCCCAGTTGACCAGCACGATGCGCATGCGGACAGAGGTTAGGTCCGCCCCGGTTTCCCCGCCCGTTTCGCACCGGGTTTTTCAGGTCCGGGTCGGGCTTCATTCGCGCTCAGGGCGCGGTCCGCGGCCCGGGCAACTCGGGCGACACGGGCGACACGGGCGGGACGGTTCGATGCGCGTCCGTCCCGTTCGGCGCAGGCGTCGGAGACTCCGGCCCTTCCGGCGACGGGCTTGGCGC
>CALMQD010000506.1 GCA_937871415.1 uncultured Phycisphaerales bacterium
ATGTACGCGGTTATCAAGAGTGGCGGCAAGCAGCATCGCGTGGTTGAGGGCGAACTGCTGAAGGTGGAGTTGATTGACGCCGAGCCTGGCCAGAACGTCACCATCGAAGACGTGCTGATGGTTGTAAATGGCAGCGACATCCAGATCGGCACCCCCGTGAACGCCCGCCTGACCTCGAGTAACCCGGCGATGTGGTCCACGTGCGCGTGGGTCAGCACCACGGCCCGCGGCGTCAACCCCTGGCGCCGCACGTGCTCGATCAACTCCCCCGGTTCGAAACTCGCGTCCACGATCCAGCAGGGACGCTCGCCGCCCGCTTCAGGCTCGGCTTCAACGACATAGCAGTTGGTTCCGAACGGCCCCAGACAAAACCCGTGAATCCGGGGCGACCGCGTCGGATCCCGCCCCCCCACCGCCGTGCCGGACTTCGCGCCTTTTTCGTTCATGCTCTGATCGTACGGAGCGGGGCCCGGCAACCGATAACCTGCAGAGCCCAACAATGGGAGCACGCGACCGGCTTCTTACCGACCGCCGCGCCGGCCACGCCGCGAGTTGCGGCGGAGAGAGAACCACCCAACGCGCCACATCCGGGCGCCTCAAGGACGAACCATGAGCCAGCAGGACGACAAGTTGCACGCCTTCGGACCCACCGGGCGCCGCTCGACCGACTTCAAGCCGCGCCGTGCGACCGGGTTCCCGGTGGTCCACGTGTTCGCGGGCGTGTGCTTCGGCATCGTGGCCGTCTTCTCGCTGCTGCTGATCGCCGGCGGGAGCGGCGCGTTCAAGGGCGTCGACCCGAGCGTCAGCCTCCGGGCCTCGGGCTACGTCGGCGTCATCCTGTGCCTCACGCTCGGGCCGCTGACGCTCGCGACGCTGCGCGCGGGCTCCGCCGCGGGCAAGGGCGGCGCGACGGGCCTGGAGCACTCGATCACACAGCTCGCCGACGCCGTGCGCCGGCTGGAAGACACCTCCACGCTCTCTCCCGACGCCCGGCGCGTGCTCAACCGCAAGAACGAGCGCGACCTGCTCTGCAGGGCCATCGAGGAAGACATGCAGACGCAGGCGTGGGACGCCGCGATCGTCCTGTGCAACGAACTCTCCGAGCGTTTCGGTTACCGCGCCGACGCCGAGGAGTACCGGACGCGCATCGAGATCGCCCGCGCCGAGGTGACCGAGCGCCGACTCAGCGACGCCATCGCCCGCCTCGACGGCCTCATCGTCCAGCGCCGTTGGGACGTGGCGCTCCAGGAGGCCGCACGCATCGGGCGTCTCTTCCCCGAATCGCCCCGCGTCGAGAACCTCCGCCCACGCGTCGAGCAGGCGCGGCGGATCTACAAGGAAGACCTCGAGCGCCGCTTCCTCGAAGCCGCACGCGCCGAGCGCATCGACGAGGCCATGGTCCTGCTCAAGGAACTCGACGCCTACCTCTCCGAGAACGAGGCCGAGCCCTTCCGCGAGGTGGCCCGCGGCGTGGTCAGCAAGGCCCGCGAGAACCTCGGCGCTCAGTTCAAACTCGCAGCCCAGAACCGCGACTGGAAGTCCTGCGTCATGCTGGGCCGGCGCATCATGAGCGAGTTCCCCAACACCCGCATGGCCGAGGAAGTCCGCGCGATGTGGGACGGCATCCTGACCAAGGCCAACGCCGCCGCCGCCGCGGGTGTCGCGAACATGCCGGCTGTGGGCGAATCGGTCGGTGCGGGCACGCGGCTCTAGCCCTGTCGCCGCGAGACGTCTGCCACCATGGGCTATTCTGCGTCGTCCCTTCGCAGGGCAAGGAGCATCTCATGGATCGCTTTTTCTCCTCCTACCCCCATTCCGCATCGTTCGCTTTGATTTCGGCGTTGTGGCTCGCCATCGCGTGGGGTTGTGATTCACAGCCCCCCAAGTGTGCTTGTGCCTACGCCGAGCCCGCCGAGCCTGTTGAGTTTGAACGCGCGCCCAAGCACGGGACGATGAACATCGACATCCTCCCGAAACTCCCTGCCGATGCTGTCTGGGTCAATGGATCTTCACGCATTTCGGCGACGCCCAGCACTCCGGAAGAGCTCGGAGCCGCGGCGCATGTGTTTCACAACTGGCTCCACAAGTACCCACTGCCGCTTGTTGCGGCAGAGGTCGAACGCATCTACTTTGTTCACGACATCAGAATCGGCGACCGACCCACTGCCTGCACATACTTCAAAGAGAACCTCGTCGTCGCTATCGACCATCCCGAGCATATTGAGTCGGCGTTGCACACGGCGTTCGCCGGCCTCTTGCTGCGCAGGCACGCGGAATGCCTGGACTTTCAAGCCTGGGGCGCTGCATGCGAACCGACCGATGCCGCGATCCGCCTGCGTTCCGAGTTTGAGCATGCGGTTACGGCCCAACCTCCAGACAATCCAGTGAGGTTGTATGAGGCGGGATACCTGGACCCCAGCACCATCGCACACCCGGAAAACGACTTTTGCCGGGTGTTCATGTCGATCTTCATCTATAACGAAAGGCTGCAAGACCTTGGCAGCAAGTATCCTCGCATCGAGCGCAAGACCGAGCTGTGCGCCGATTTCATGCGTTGCCTTGACCCGAGTTTTAACTGGCCGATAGCCGCGAAAGCGAAGTGACTTTCCTCACTTCGCGCCCTGCGCTTCCAACGTCATCTCGGCGTCCCGCTCGGGATCGCGCACCGTGACCTTCGCGTTGTGCCCCTGCGCAAAGCCCGCCTTCGCCAGCGCCGCCAGCACGCCTTCGTTCGTGCTCACGGCCTGGTCATCCACCTTGAGAACCATCTGGCCCGGACGGAACCCCGCGTTCGCGGCCGCCGACGGCACGAGCACATCGGTCACCATCACCCCCGTTCGGCTCTGCGAAAGGTCCGCGATCCCGAACCGCTGCATGGCTTCAAGCGTTTCGATGAGGTCACGCCTGGTCGGCGGCAGCGACGCGAGTTCCGGTCGGAACGTCATCTGCTCGCCGTCACGCCACACCTTCACCTCGGCGATCTTGCCCGCGGGCGTATTCGTGATCGCGCTGCGCAGCCCCGGCACGTTCCAGATCGGCACGCCGTTGAACTCGACGATGACGTCGCCCTTGCGCAGGCCCGACTTCGCCGCCGGCCCGTCCTCGACCACGTCCGTCACCGCCACGCCGCGCCCGTGGTAGTTGATGTTGTCCAGGAACGCCGCGTTCATGTCGTCGCTCCCCGGGTGCGAAATCCCCAGGAAGCCCTTCACCACCACGCCGCGGTCGATGATCTGGCTGACCACGAACTCGATTGTCTCGAGCGGGATGGCGAACGAGATGCCCGAACTCTGGCCCTCGCTCGTCCCGTCGGCGTTCGTCGCCGTCGCGATCGCGACGTTCATCCCCACCAGGCGGCCGCGTGTGTTCACCAGCGGCCCGCCCGAGTTCCCCGGGTTCACCGCCGCGTCGGTCTGGATGAAGTTCGTGTACCCACCCTCGCCGATGACCGTGCGCGGATCACGCCCCAGCCCCGACACGATCCCCTCGCTCATCGAGAACTTGAAGCCGAACGGCGAGCCGAACGCGTACACGCGATCGCCCTGGTGCAGCATCTCGCCCGACGCCCGCTGCACCGGCACGAGACCGTCGGTCGTCTTCACCTTCAGCACCGCGATGTCCGTGCTCGTATCGCGGCCCAGGACCTCCGCGTCCACCTGGCGCCCGTCGGGGAACTGCACGACGATCTGCTGCGCACCGCGCACCACGTGCGAGTTCGTGACGATGTGCCCCTGGTCGTCGAAGACCCACCCCGACCCCTGCCCGACGCGGATCCAGCCGCGCCGCCCGGCGCCCGCCCGCTCCTGCGTCGCGATGTGCACCACGCTCGGCGACACCGCCTCGGCGATCGCCCGGACCTGCACGTTGATCCGGTCAAGGATGTCCTCTTTCTCCAGCGTCTGGCGCGCCAACTGCACCTGCGCATCGTTCTGCGCGTACCCGATCATCCGGACCGCGGCCGGAGCCGCGACCAGCGTCACCAACGTCGTGAGAAGAACCACCAACGCCGGTCCGAACGAGATGAATCGACGCATAGCGAAAAACCCCTCCAATGGGCGGTTGGAAACTGTGGCGGGCCATCGCGCCTCGCCACCTGACCCCCCAGTCAGTTTCAACGCCATGGATTAAACGTGCTTCGTGTGCTTTGGGTTTCGTCCAAACCCCGTTCCGCGCTCGACCTTTGCGCCCCCTCGCCTGCCCCCTCCCCCCCCCCCCGCCCCCCCCCCCCCCCCCCCCCCCCCCCCCCCCCCCCCCCCC
>CALMQD010000507.1 GCA_937871415.1 uncultured Phycisphaerales bacterium
GATGCGCGTCCGACCGGGCGCTCGTGCGTCGAAGGCGGGCGGGGGGTCGCGGGGGCAGGGGGGGGCGGGGGGGCGGATGTCGCGCCGCGCCGGAAGTTCCGGCGCGCTCCCGTCCGCTTTGCGCCCCAGAAACCCACGGAAAGGATCGCATGTCCGGACTCATCGCCCCGCACGGAGGCTCGCTGGTTGATCGCCTCGTCCACGCCCCCGCGCGCGACACCCTGACGCGCGAGGCCGCGAGCCTGCGCCGAATCACACTTTCCGCCAAGCAGTCGTGCGATCTCGAGATGATCTCGATCGGCGCGTTCAGCCCCCTCACCGGCTTCATGGGCAGCGCCGATTTCGAGAGCGTCTGCAAGACGATGCACCTGGCCGGGCCGTCGGGCGCGCTGTGGCCCATCCCGATCCTCCTGAGCGTGCGCAAGGACCAGGCGCCGCCGGTGGGCGAGCGCGTCGCGCTCTACGCGCCCAACGGCATCCTCCAGGCCTTCATGACGGTGCGCGAAGTCTTCGCCCACAACAAGGACCTCGAGATCCCCTCGGTCTTCAAGACCACCGACCCGGCGCACCCGGGCGTGAAGCAAGTAATGGACGAAGGCGACACGTGCATCGCCGGGCCGGTGGACGCGCTCGTCACCTGCGTCGACCCCACCGGGCCCGAGGCGTTCCTGGACCACCGCCTGCCCCCGGCCAAGACGCGCGAGGCCTTCGAGCATCGCGGCTGGAAGACCGTCGCCGCGTTCCAGACCCGCAACCCCATCCACCGCGCGCACGAGTATCTCTGCAAGGTCGCGCAGGAGATCTGCGACGGGCTGCTCATCCACCCGCTCGTCGGCGAGACCAAGCCCGGCGACATCCCCGCCGCCGTCCGCATGGAGTGCTACAAGGCGCTCATCGCCAAGTACTTCGTCCCCGAGCGCACGATGCTGGGAGTCATGCCCGCGGCGATGCGGTACGCCGGCCCGCGCGAGGCGATCCTGCACGCGATCGTCCGCAAGAACTACGGGTGCACGCACTTCATCGTCGGGCGCGACCACGCCGGCGTGGGCAACTACTACGGAACCTACGACGCGCAGAAGATCTTCGACTCCTTCGAGCCCGCCGAGCTCGGCATGACCATCTTCAAGTTCGAGCACACCGCCTACAGCAAGCTCGCGCAGGGCATGGTCAGCCCGAAGAGCTTCCCGACGATCGAGGGCGACCAGGTCACGCTCAGCGGCACGAAGGTGCGCGAAATGCTCGCCGCCGGCCAGCGCCCGCCCGTCGAGTTCACCCGCCCCGAAGTGGCGGACGTGCTGATCCGCTGGGCCCAGAGCGTGAAGTAAGCACGCGGAAAACCGCGATTCCGAGGCCGCCGGGCCGCTTGGAGAGTCCTGTGATGCCCGCGCGAACTCTTCCGAGCCGGCGGCGTAGAAGTCGTCAGAGCAGCAACGACGACTTCATGTTTCTCTCCTCTTCGAGGGCCTGTGGGACCAACGTTCCGCAGGCCCTTCTCTTTTCAGGCGCGATCGCGACCTCCAGCCGGAGCCAGGCGGCGTGAAACGGCGATGGTTTGAACTCGAGCCGGTCGCCAGCGACTCGGAGCGAAACCTTCGCCGGCGTCTGCACTGGCTCGGAGGCGCGGTCGTGCTGCTCGCCGTCGCGATGATCATCGCGATCCTGGCGGCCCGCTCGCCCAAGCCCGTGTTCCTCGTCATCCCCATGATCCTGGCGATGGTGGCATGGATCGGCGTGACTTCGAGCCGTCTCGGCGATCTGCACGCCCGGGCTCGCAGGAATCTCCGCGAAGGCGGGTACAAGTGCTGCCCGCAATGCGGGTACGACCTTCGCACCCTCGCGGACGAGGGTGCCTGCCCGGAATGCGGCTCGGCGTATTCACCCCTGTCGCTCCGGCAACATTGGGAAGAGGCCTACCGGC
>CALMQD010000508.1 GCA_937871415.1 uncultured Phycisphaerales bacterium
ATCTCCGGGCTGCCGGACGTGAGGATCTGTGCGTGCTGGCGCTCGACGGCGGCGGCCTGCGCGGGGTCGAACAGCTCGGACATGCCGACGCCCACGAGCGCCTCGGGCGCGCGCCCCAGGTGCTGCGCCGTCCGCGGGTTGACCATGCGGATGCGCCCGTCATCGCCGACGAGGTACATCGACGCCGGGCAGTGGGCCGAGAACGCGTCGAGCAGGCGCTTGCTCTCCTCGAACTGGCGGCGCGAGGCCTCGGCGCGCTTTTCTGAGGCGTCGGCGCTGCGCACCAGGCGCGATGCCAGCACGAAGACCAGCACGCCGCTGAGAACCACAAAGAGCGAGCCCTTGATCACGTCGGCGTTGAACGCCGCCGTCGAGCTGCGCGTCAGGCCGTGCGCGATCGTGTCGCTGATGAAGATCCAGGCCAGCCCGACGGCGGTGTAGGCCCCCGCGACGTGCACGGGGCGGATGCGCCGCCGGGGCGGCTGCTCACGGGGTTCGGACCGGGTGTCGGACGGACCGGGCTGGGCCATGCCGCATCATCGCCGACCGGATCGTTGCGCACAAGCGGGGGCGGTCAGGCCTTTTCGCTCTTCTGGCTGATCCAGACGCCCTCGACCTCGTCCTGACCCTTCAGACGCACGTCGACCTTCTCCCCCGGGCCGGGGTGCAGCATGAGCGCCGAGTGCTCGGGCTGCAGCGGCAGTTCTCGCTCGGGACGCTCGACCAGCACGCACAGGCGCAGGCGGCGAGGGCGCCCGAAATCGAGGATCTCGCGGATCGCCGCCAGCACCGAGCGCCCGGTCATGATCACGTCGTCGCACAACACGATCTCGCGCCCCTCGATGTCGAAGGGGATGTTGGTCTTGCCGACGCGCGCCGCCGCGCCCGTCTCCGACAGGTCGTCGCGGTAGAGCGTGATGTCGATCGAGCCGACGTCCTTGACGCCGAGTTTCTGCCCGATGCGTGCGGCCAGGACGTCGCCGCGGCGCCGGATCCCGATGAGCGCCAGGCGCTCCCGTTCCACGGTGCCGGCGATGATCTGGCGTCCGAGGTCCGAGATGAGTTGGTCCACGCGCGCTTCGTCCGCGATGAGCTTCATGCCGCCAGTATAACGCCGGCGGATGCTGCGCCCCGCGTTCGCGGTCGATTCAGGCGGCGCCGGTCGGCGGCCGCTCCTGCGCCGGTTCTTCGCGGCGCGCCGGGAACACCACCCGCCACAGGATGACCCAGAACCCCAGGAACCACGAGGCGAGCGCGACGCGAACCGCCGCCTTGACGCCCACCAGGCCCGGCGCCATCAACTGGCCGATCACCAGCAGCAGCACGAGCAGCAGGCCCGACGCCAGCGCCGAGACGATCAGCGCGAGCAGCGGTTTCGTCAGCCAGCGAGGCAGGGAGCGGGGCGTAGGGCGGTCGGGCTCCAGAGTCGCCATCGCTGGTCGGCTCCCGGGAAGAGCGTGCGGGGGTCGGCGGTCAGTTCATCACGGCGTCCATCTGGCGCTTCTGCGGTCCGCCCAGGCCCTCGACGGGGATGTCGCGCAGGAGCGACTCGATGATGATGTCGGTGGTCACCTGGTCCGCCTCGGCGTTGAAGTTCGTCAGCAGGCGGTGGCGCAGCACCGGCTTGGCGATCGCCTGGATGTGCTCGGGCGTGACGTGCATCGACCCGCCCAGCACCGCCTTGGCCTTGGCCGCGAGGATGAGGTACTCGCTCGCGCGCGGCCCCGCGCCCCAGCCCAGGTAACTCTTGACGAGTTTCGGGCGCTCGAGCCCGGCCTCCATCGGCTCGCTCACGCGTGTGGCGCGGACAATGCGGATCGCGTACCGCGCCACGTAGTCCGGCACCTCCACCGCGCGGACCAGTTCCTGCACCCGGGCGATGTCCTGAGCGCTCAGCACCGCCTGCGGCGTGCCGCGACCGGTGCTGGTCGTGCGACGCACGATCTCCAGTTCCTCCTCGGCCGTCGGGTAACTGATCCGGATGTTGAACATGAACCGGTCCAACTGCGCCTCGGGCAGCGGGTAGGTGCCTTCCTGTTCGATGGGGTTCTGCGTCGCCAGCACGAAGAACGGTTGCGGCAGCCGGTGCTGCACGCCGCCCACGGTCACCTGGTGCTCCTGCATCGCTTCGAGGAGCGCGGCCTGGGTCTTGGGCGGGGTGCGGTTGATCTCGTCGGCCAGGATCACGTTCGCGAAGATCGGGCCCTTGACGAACCGCAGCTCGCG
>CALMQD010000509.1 GCA_937871415.1 uncultured Phycisphaerales bacterium
TGACCATGGCCGCGGACGAGACCATGGTCGAACCGCCTTGGTCCATCGCGGCGCCGTAGTTGAGCAGGTCGACCTTGCTCGGCTCGGCGACCATCATCGTCGCCACGAGATTGCCGACGGAGCACCAGCGCGTGGGGTTCTGCTGCCAGGCGATCGACGCGACGAGGTCGTTGGGCTTCAAGTCGGTGAGCATCTTGAGGCAGGCCAGGTCGTGCTGGTGCACGCTGTTTCGGAAGTTGACGACGTCCTCGGCGTCGCCGACGAGCGGCTTCTGGTCGCCGAAGGCCGGGCCGACGTGGGACAGGTCGGCGGAGGAGACGATGAGCGTCGGTCCCGGCTGGCGGGCGATCGCGCCTTTGAGCGCCTGCACGAAGGGCTCGAAGTCGACACCGGAACCGTCGTACGAACGGCCGTTGTTGGCGGCTGGGTCGTGCACGAGCGCACCGAAGACGGGCACGAATCGCCCGAGCTGGTCCTGGCCGAAAACATGCTGAATCCACGGGACCTGCAGCTCGATCGAGTGCTCGCGCTCGTGGTCGGTGCGGTGCTCGAAGAGCTTGTCGCCCAGCGTCGCGCGGAGTTCGTTCACGAGGCCTTCGTCGACGGGCGAGGTGCCGAGCGGGGTGGTGAAGCCCTTGTTGCACCCGACGACGCCGGTGCCGAAGCCGAAGTGGTTGGTGCCGAGGATGACCACGCGCGCGGGGCGTTCGCAGACGCGCAGGCGCCCGTAGATGTGCGCGTAGTTGATCCAGCCGCGCTGGTAGTCCAGGTGCGGCGCGACGATGGCCTTGGGGAGAGCGTCGAGAGAGGGCTTGTCCACCTTCTCGAGGCTCTTGGCCATCCACTGGTCCATCATCTCGCGGAGCCGGCGGGGGCCCTGCTCGGCCTTCTGCTCCGGGGTCGCGTCCTTGCCGAGGGCGGCCTCGACGAGGGCGTCGGCGAACGCCTCGGTCGAGCCCGGCGGGAGGGCGTCGGAAGCGTCGAAGGCTTCGCGCGTCTGACGCATGAGGGCTTCGAAGTTGGGTCCTTCGAGGAACGCCGCGTCGTCGAGCTGCATGACGATGTCCCGCAGCACGTCGTCGGTGAGCCCGCGCCCGACCTTGCCGACGATGTCGGAGAGGGTGTTCGAGCCGTCGAGGAGGGCGAGGATGTGCTGGGCGGCGGGGGCCAGGACGAGCATCTTGTCCGAAACCTGGCGGGCGTCCATGAGCCCGAGCATGGGAACGGTCTGCCCGTTGGGGAGCTGACCCTGCACCGGCATGCCGCGCAAGGGGCGGACCTTGGGGCGGTTCAGGTGGGGCTTGCTGGGGTCGAAGCGCACGCCGGGACGCTGCGGGGCGGAGGAGGCGGAGTCACCGGGGTTGGATGGGGTGGGCGAGTTCGTCATGGTGAGCGGGCGTCAAGAACGGGGAAGCATTTTCGGACGTTATTCGGGTTGCGAGCGCCGACGGGCGCGATTCGGACCGCCCGGGAACGTGTTGGACAACGCCGGGCGGGCGTCTAGAGTTCGGGCCCGTGTTTTCGCGGGCATTTTCCTCCGAGGGACGGTAGGCCATGATCGACACGCTCAAGCCCGGACAGCAGGTTCGTTGCACCCTGGTCAAGATTCCCCGGGCCCTGGCGCCGCGCAAAACGGTCGAGCGGCTCATGTGGCGCGATCCGGAGACGGCCAAGGGCCTCCGCAAGAGCCAGAAGCTCCGGCGGCGCAACACGGTGGTCTATAACCGCGGCAACCGCGACTGGGTGCAGCGCCTCAAGTGCCCGCGCATCGCCGAGATGCGCGTGGGCGAGAAGTGGACGATGCCCTACGAACTGAACATCGCGGGCGATCTGGCCTCGGTTCAGAAGTACGTGAAGATCGAGAAGTAAGGCAGCGCGCCGGCCTCCCCCCCTTCCCGCCCGGCACGCCGACTTCCGACAACCACCCGAGCAACAACAACGACGCCCGCATGGACTGGTCCACGCGGGCGTTTGCGTTGTTGCGACTCGTGTGTTCTGCGGAGGAAGCGGTCGGCGGGCGAGCGACCGGCGGTGGGTCAGAGGATGGCGTTGCCGCGGACCACAGCGCCCGGCGTGTCGAGCTGATCGAAGGCCCGCGCAAAGAAGTTGGTGCCGAACGGTGTGGTGCTGACCCACTCGTCGAGCAGCGGGCCCGAGAAGCGGTAGCCGTCCGAGCCGTCGGTGTCGGCGCCGATGAGCGTGTCGGCCGAGGTGAGCACGCCGTCGTTGTCGGCGTCGAAGTAGAACTCGACGCGGGCGATGGCGCCCTGGGCGTCGGGATAGACCGCGCCGGCGCCGAACGCGGACATGACGAGCGGGTCGTTGGGATCGTTGGGCGTGACGGGGAAGGCCTCGAAGCGGAGGTCCTGGATCCACGGCCCCTCGCGCGTGCCGTCGAACATCGATTGCAGGCCGATCGGGCCGGCGGCGACGGAGCGCCACGCGCGCTGGCCGGCGTGGTCGATGAGCGTGATCGACCACGCGAAGGCCTCTTCCGGCGGCTGGCGCGCGACCACCTCGAAAGCGCCGGTCCAGGCGGGGCCGAAGTGCACGAGCGGGCGCAGTTCCGGAGCGGCGTTGAGTTTCGAGTACGAGAGCGCGGCGATCACGGTCTCGTCGCCCTGCTGCAGCGTGACGAGGAAACCGGCCGTGCCGAGCTCGACGGGGATCCGGACGGACCGGATGCTCGTCGAACCGGCGGCGTCGAAGGTCTGCACCGCGTTGAGCATCTTGCCGCCCGCGTCGGTGCGGATGGTCGAGAGGAGCGAGGTTGCGCGGCTGAGGATCACGATGTCGGAGCGCCGGTTTTGGTCGATGTCGCCGAGCGCGACCTCGAACGCGGCGGAGTCCTGGCCGGCGGCGAGCACGCGCTGCGAGCGGAGGACGAACTGGCGCGAACGGGTGTCGAACTGGAAGTTGCGGAGCGTGGCGTCGCTCGCCGTGCCGTGACGCCAGCCGAGCGTGACGAGGTCGCACGCGCCGTCGCCGTTGGTGTCGCCGACATACAGCGCCTCGAGGCGCGCCGGGAGGATGAGTTGCTGAGCGAGCGCGTAGACGGGTCCGGCCTGCCCCGCGTGAGGCACGAGGGGGATCGGCGGGACCTGCAGTTTGATTGTGAGCGCGCGCCCCCGGACGACGGCGATGTCCTCGTAGCCGTCGCCGTTGAGATCGGCGCGGACGACCGTGGGGAGCGGCCCGTGAAGCGTGGAGGGGTCGACCTCGAACCGGACCGCGGTTCCGGATGGGTCGGCGGGCGCGGCGCTCAGACAGAGTCGCGGTTCGAGCGGCTGAAGATTCCACCCTTCACTCGAGGGGGACAGCGACCTGTGGCGTCGACGGTTGGACGGCATGGCGGGGGCTCCACTGAACTTCCGGGGCTTGGCAGTCGACGATCAGCGACGTTTGAAGCCAGCCATCAGCAGAAGTCCCCACGAGTGTCCTCAGGCTATCGCAACCCGCTGAACCGTGCAAGGGAGTACCCGCGAACGACGGGCACGATACGATCGGGCATGACGAAGTACGCTCTGGGTTTGGCGATGATTGGCGTCTGCTGCTGCGGCCTGGTCGGCGGCTGTGAGGACAAGCCCGCCAGGTCGGGATCGCAGAGTTCTCCGGCGGCGGGAACGGCTGATCGTGGTGAACCCACGGGGGTGTATGAAGTGCGAGGGGAGATCAGCAGCCTCCCGGACGCCGCCAAGCCGGGGAGCGAACTGCGGATCCGGCACGAAGCGATCCCGGATTTCAAGGACGCGTCGGGCGCGATCATCGGGATGAACGCGATGGTCATGCCCTTCCCGCTCGCCCCGGGCGTCTCGCTGGAGGGGTTCAAGGTCGGGGACAAGGTGAAGTTCACGTTCGCGGCGTGGATGCAGCCCGGCAAGCGGGGCTGGGAGATCCGGACGATTGCGCACCTGCCGGCCGAAACGGAGCTCCAGTTCGGCAAAGCCAAGAAGGCCGGCGAGTCGCCGGAGTCATCCGGGGATGGGGAATCGGGTGAATCCGCCGGCGCTCCCGGACCGAAGACGCCGTGACGGGGGGCGCCTACCGGGGCTGAAAGAAAAAAACCCAGCGCCGGACG
>CALMQD010000510.1 GCA_937871415.1 uncultured Phycisphaerales bacterium
GTGCGGAACGAGTCGGGGCGTGAGGCGCAGAGCCGCATCGTGATCGACCTGAAGCGCGGCGCGGACGAGGCGGTGGTCGAGAACCAGTTGTACCAGTTCACGCCGCTGCAGCAGACGTTCGGGATCAACAACATCGCGCTGGTGAACCGCCAGCCGCGGACGCTGAGCCTGCTCGAACTGATCCGGTACTTCGTGGACCACCGGGTGGACGTGATCCGTCGGCGGACGCAGTTCCTGCTGGCGGAAGCCAAGAAGCGTGCCCACGTGCTGGAGGGCATGATCTACGCGGTGTGCGACATCGACGAGGTGATCAAACTCATCCGGTCGAGCCGCACGCGGGTGGAGGCTGTGGACCGGTTGATGGAGCGCGGGTTCCGGATCGCGGCGAGCCATCCGTTCGCGAGCAAGATGCCCGAGCGGCTGCTCGCGCAGGTGCGTCGCGCCGGGGACGAGGGCGTGCGCCTGACGCGCGTGCAGGCCGAGACGATCTGCAACATGCGCCTGTCGCAACTGGTGGGGCTGGAGATCGAGCGGCTGGTGGCGGACTACACGGGGGTGGTCGGGCAGATCGAGGACTTCGAGGACATCCTGGCGCGGCGCGAGCGGATCGAGACGATCATCAAGGCGGACTGCGAGGAACTCAAGGCGCGGTTCGGCTCGCTCAGGGGCTTTGGGCCGCGGGGCGAGCACCTGTGCGCGGACCGGATGACGGAGATCCAGGAGGGCGGGGACGGGGCCGACATCCAGATCGCGGCGCTGATCCAGGTCGAGGACATGGCGGTGACGATCAGCCACGAGGGGTACGCCAAGCGCGTGGCGCTGTCGACGTACCGGCAGCAGGGTCGCGGCGGGAAGGGGATCATCGGCGGGACGACGAAGGACGAGGACTTCATCGAGCACATGTTCGTGGGCTCGACGCACGACGACCTCTTGTGCTTCACGAACACGGGGCGCGTGTTCAAGATCAAGGTCTACGAACTGCCCGAACTGCCGCGGACGAGCAAGGGGCGGCCGATCGTGAACTTCATCGACCTGAAAGAGGGCGAGAAGGTCCGTGCGTTCCTGCCGATCAAGAACTTCGAGGCGGGGAGCCAGGTGCTGACGTTCGTGTCGGCGCAGGGGATCATCAAGCGCACGCCGCTGAAGGCGTACCAGAACGTGAACAAGAGCGGCCTGATCGCCGTGGGGCTGAAGGAGGGGGACGCGATCCTCGATGTGCTGCTCACCAGCGGCGACGACGACATCCTGCTCGCGACCGCGCAGGGAATGGCGATCCGCTTCAACGAAGACGACGCGCGCGAGATGGGTCGCGCGGCGGCGGGCGTGAAGGCAATCGAACTGGGCGACGACGACGAGGTGATCGGCGCGGTGAGCATCCCGCTGGTCAAGGGCGAGGAGGACGAGCGGAAGAGCTGGACGACGCGCGAGCCGGAGACGGGCCTGCTCACGATCTGTGCCAAGGGCTACGGCAAGCGGACGCTCGTGGACGAGTACCGCGTGCAGCCCGAGAGCGGCAAGCCGTTCTCGCAGAACCGCGGCGGCAAGGGACGTGTGGACATCGACACGTCGGAGCGCAACGGCGTGGCGGTGGCGGCGCTGGCGGTCAAGAACGGCGACGACATCATCGTCACGACCCGGACGGGCATGACCGTGCGCATGCCGGTGAACGAGATCCGCGAGACGGGTCGCGGGGCGCAGGGTGTCCGCGTCACGCGCCTGGAAGAAGGCGACGAGGTGGTCGCGGCGGCGCGTGTGCCGGCGGAGGAGTGAGCGGGAACCGCGGGGCGGGGATGACGAGGAATCTCAGGCCGCGGCGCGGTAGCGCCCGGTGGCGAACTGGCGCAGGAGGCGCTCGCGGTCGCCCGCGCGCGCGAAGTGGGTGAAGACGGCGGCCATCTTGTACGGGCCGGGCTGGTCCTCGTCCTCGAGCCAGACGACGTTGGCGAAGACGAAGACGCTGCGGCCGGGGCCGATGTCCTCGTGGTTCATGGTGGGGAGGGTGATCTGGAGCGCGATCTTGGTGCCGGGGGCGACGGGGCGGTCGAGTTCGAAGCGCAGGCCGCCCTCGGAGATGTCGTAGGCGTTGCCCTCGATGTTGAAGACCTCGGAGTCGAGGAGCCGCGCGGAGACGGGGGTGTACATGGGTTCGAGCGCGAAGCGCGGGAACTGGCGGCGGTCGATGAGTCGTTGCGTGTTCACGTCCAGCCTCCGGCAAAGCGCCGAACGTGGAGGCGGGGTCGGTGAGACTGGACAGTCTCGCCTTTCCCGCGCGGTCGCGGTTCGGACGCTTGGGGGGCTATCGGTCGTGGTGGGGCGTGGGTTGACCTGAAGGCCCCGGATTCTGGGGCGGTCGTGGGTGTGTGAAGGAAGAGGGCGGAGTCCGGGAGCGGTTATCGGGGGAGCGGTTGATCGGGCAGCGAGATGGCGAGCTGATTACTGACGGTCGACGATCTCCGCCGTCGTGAGGCGCAGCAGGTGTACAGGAACACACCCATACCCAGAGCGCCGCAGGCCGGGGAGGGGACGGACGATGCGATACGCAAACCTGTGTTGAATGCGGCGATGTGAGGGAAATCGCCGCCCGAGTTGCGGATCTGGTCCATTCCATTGGCTGCGAACGCGTCTTGATTCCAACGCGAGCCATCCCAGATCCGGTATCGCCCGCTCGCGCCGAAATCAATGATGCTCTCCGTCCAC
>CALMQD010000511.1 GCA_937871415.1 uncultured Phycisphaerales bacterium
GTCCGGCGGGCGAGGCCAGCGTCTTCACCGCCGCGGCCGCCGCGGCGCTCGGCGGGAGCGGTGCGGGCGACGACGACGACGACCGTCCCGCGGCGGGCCTGGTCGGGCCGGCGCGTGTGCTCGCCGACCTCGACAAGGCGCAGATGATCGTGCTCCAGTTGGCCTTCTGGACCCTGGGCGTGGGCATCCTCCTGGGCGCGTGGTGGGCCGACCACTCCTGGGGCCGCTGGTGGGCCTTCGACCCCAAGGAACTCTGGGCGCTCGTCACGTGGATCGTCTACCTGATCGTCATCCACCTGCGCTTCGCCATGGGCGGGCGCACGCGGGCCCTGACGACGGCGTGGCTGAGCGTTGTGGGCTTCTTCGTCATGCTCTGGACGTACTTCGGCGTGAACCTGCTGCTCCCCGGGCTGCACGCGTACGCCTGAGAAACACGGGAAACCGGGCCGATCGGGCGGCGCTGGACGCGTCCCGCGGGCTGTCGCTCGCGCTCGATTTCGCGGAAAACCGCCGGAGCGCAGACCTACCATCGCGCGACCGTTTCACCCGCAAACTCTCGGAGCGTTTCCCATCATGCTCAAGCGTGCGAAGATCAGCGTCATCGGGGCCGGCAACATCGGCGGCGAGTGCGCCCGTTCCATCGCCATGAAGGAACTCGGCGACGTCGTACTCGTCGACATCCCCAACAAAGAAAAGCCCGAACTGCACATGCCCCGGGGCAAGGCGCTCGACCTGGCCTGCTGCGGCTCGATCGAGAACTTCGACGCCCGCATCACCGGCACGTTCGATTACGCCGACACGGCGGACTCCGACGTCGTCGTCATCACCGCCGGCCTGCCCCGCAAGCCGGGCATGAGCCGCGACGACCTTGTGCAGGTCAACGCCGGCATCGTCAAGAACGTCGCCGAGAACGTCAAGAAGCACTCGCCCAACGCGATTGTCATCGTCGTCAGCAACCCGCTCGACGCGATGGTGTACGTCGCGTGGAAGACCACCGGCTTCCCGGCGCACCGGGTCATGGGGCAGGCGGGGGCGCTCGACGTCGCCCGCTACAAGACGTTCCTCGCCTGGGAGCTCGGCGTGAGCGTCGAGGACATCCAGGGCCTGCTCCTGGGCGGGCACGGCGACGACATGGTGCCCCTGCCGCGCCGCACGAGCGTCAACGGCATCCCGGTCACCGACCTCCTCTCCGCGGACAAGATCAACGCCTGCGTCGAACGCGCCAAGGCCGGTGGCGGCGAGGTCGTCAAACTCATGGGCACCAGCGCGTGGTACGCCCCCAGCGCCGGCACCGTCGAGATGGTCGAAGCGATCGTCCGCGACAAGAAGCGCGTCATCGCCTCCGCCGCGTACTGCGAGGACGAGTACGGCGTCGCGCCGGGCCAGAAGGGCAAGGGCTACTTCGTCGGCGTGCCGGCGGTTCTCGGGGCCAAGGGCGTCGAGAAGATCATCTCCTTCAAGATGGACGAGACCGAGCAGAAGTTCATGAACGAGTCGATCAGCCACGTGAAGGACCTGGTCGGCGTTGTCAAGAAGCTCTACCCCGAGTTCGCCTGAACGCGAAAGGGGCTTCGACCCGGGCACGTCTAACGCTCCTCGCCGCTGCCACTCCGGAGGACCCGCATGTCCCGATCCTTGCTCGCGTGCGCGGGCGCTCTCGTCGTGACCCTCGCGTGCACGAGCGCGTGCCGGGCTCAGTCCGCCCAGGCTTCCGACCCGGCCCACGCGGTCACCGAAAGCCCCGCCGCGGCACCGCTCACGCTCGCGGCCGATCCCGCGATCGACCGCCTCCAGGCGCCGTTCATCGGTTCTTTCCGGGCCGCCGACGCGCGAGCGGCGGGGGGTGGGGCCGACGGAGCAAGCGGAGCCGCCGGGGTCGCGCTCTGGTTTCACGCCTGTCCGATCCAGGTCACCGGCCTCGACAACGCGCTCTACTACGAGATCGCACGCGAGGATTCTCCCGCCGCGCCATTTTCCCAGGGTGTGCTGCACTTCTACCGCGCCGGAAAGTCGGGCGAGTTCCGCCTGCGTCAGTACCTGTTCAACGGTGTGCAGCAGGGGGCGCTCACGGGACTCTGGTGCGATCCTTCATCGCTTCCGACCATCGACGCGGCTCATCTCTTCGTCCGGTGCGACCTGGCCGTGCGTACGGACGAGCCCTCGAAGGGCGCGTTGACCGCGGCGAGCGCCGGGCGCTTCCCCGTCGGCGGTCCGACCGGCGTCGGAGCGGCCGTCGAGGCCCAGACGCGACTGGTCGCAACCGGGGATCGGCTCGAACTCACGGAGTCCGGGTTCGACGCCGCGGGCGCGCTCGTGTGGGGTGCAAGCCCCGATCGCGGAGCCCCCGCCGTCGTCTTCAGTCGTGAGCAGCCGAAGTGGAGTCCCGTCCGCAACGACGACGGCCTGGTGACGATCACGCTCGTCGCTGGCGAGACGGGGTCCGAGGCGTTTGCCGGCGCCGGTGAAGTGGTTGTGCAGTACACGGGGTATTTCACCGACGGTCGCATCTTCGACTCGTCCCGGCGCGAAGGGCGCGAACCGTTCCGCGTCCGCCTGCCGGGCCCGATCATCAAGGGCTGGGCCGACGGGCTCAAGGGGATGGTGAAGGGTGAGCGACGGCGGATCGTGATCCCGCCGGCGCTGGCGTACGGCGTGCGCGGGCGCCCGCCGGTGATCCCGCCGGATTCGACGCTGATCTTTGACGTCGAGTGCCTGTACGTGGACAACTCGCCGCCCCCTGCCCAGCCGCAGATTCCGCCGGTCCCCGACGTGCCGCCACCCAAGCGCCCCGCGCCCGCCGCGCCACCGGGGGCCGAACACGAGGGTTCGGGGCGGTGACGCGTCGCCGGGCGGAGAACTACTACCACACGCTCGGGGTGGACCGCAACGCCACCGAGCAGCAGATCCGAGCGGCGTACCGCGCGCTCGCCAAGGCCCACCATCCGGACACGGCGCCGGCCAAGCGCAAGCCGTCGCGAGACGCCGACGACAAGCGCTTCGCCGAGGTCGCCCGCGCGTACGAGGTGCTCTCCGATCCGGCGCTGCGCCGCGAGCACGACGCGGAACTCGACCGGCGCGAGCACGCCCACGCCCCCGCGGGACAGGCCCACTACACGTGGGAGAACGTCGCGGCCGCGCGCCCGCGCGAGCGACCCTCCAAGGACCCGCTCGCCGAGTTCGACGATCTGTACGAAACGTTCTACAGCGACCGCACGATCGAGTGATCCGCGTCCCGCGAGGGGTCGCGCCGGCGACAAATGACAACCCGCTCACGCCGCGCACGCGGATTCTCCCCGAGAGGGTTGACATCGGGCTCTGTCCAAGCGAAAGTGGGTGCACATTCACCACCCCGAGCGGGTGGGAACGCATGCCGCGTCGCGGGCGGGCCCACGCCCGCCAGGACGCTCGGGGGTGGGCGCTTGCAGGCAACCCCGCCGGGTTGACCGATCAGACCTCCAAGACCCGTGCTCAAGCAGCAGCACCAACTCTTCGTCGGTCTCCTCGCGCTCGCCGATGCGCTCGTGATGGTCATCGCGACGCTGGCGGCGTGGTACGTGCGCTGCTATCTGAGCCAGCAGACCTGGATGCCGCGCCCGGAGCATCTGGTCAAGGAGTCGCTGCTGCTTTACGTCGTGCCCATCGGCCTGCTGTCGATGCGCTGGATGGGCCTCTATCGCGCGCGCCGCGATCGTTCGATCGCCGACGAGATCGCGCAGATCTTCAAGACCTGCCTCCTGGCGCTGGGCCTCATCCTCGTCTGCGCGTACATCCTCGAATCGTCGATCTTCCGCGCCGACCGCAACGTGCAGGTTCTGGGCGCCTTGGTTGACGTCGGACGCGTGCAGCTCGGGGCCCTCACGCTCCTGCTCCCGGCGTTGCTGAGCGTCGAACGCACGGTGTTCCGAACGGGCCTGCGCTGGCTGCGCCGGCGCGGCTGGAACCAGCGGCACGTGGTCATCATCGGCACCGGTCGCGTCGCCCAGATCGTCTGCCGCACCTTCGAACGCAACAGCTGGACCGGCATCAAGATCCGCGCGTTCATCTCCCACCTCGACGATTCGCGCCGCGACGAGTGCCTCGGACGGCCGGTGATGGGGGGGCTGGCCGACCTCGAGGCGAGCCTGCGCGAGTTGCGCCCCGACGCGGTCTACGTCGCCCTCCCACGCTCGCGCGCGGGGCAGATCGCCGAGGTGCTCGAACGGCTGGAGAAGTTCGCGCTCGACGTGCGGCTCGTGCCCGACCTCAACCCGCGCTACCTGCCCCAGAACATGAAGGTCAGCGAGCTCGACGGCATGCCGATCCTCAGTTACCGCGAGAACCCCACCAGCGGGTTCGGCGGCGTGAGCAAACGCGCGCTCGATATCGCCGGGGCGATCGGCGCGCTCGCGCTCTTCTCGCCGCTCATGCTCGCCGCGGCCGTGCTCGTCAGGCTCAGCGGCCCCGGCCCGGTGATCTTCAAGCAGCGCCGCGTCTCGGTCGGGGGCCAGGTCTTCGACATCTACAAGTTCCGAACGATGTACTACGCCGAGGAGGAGTCGAGCGCCGCCGTCCGCGCCGCTCGACCCGCCGACGCCGACGATGACGCGCCTGCGTCCTCCACACCCGAGGGCCAGCAGGTGGACGGCTGGACGAGGCGCGACGACCCGCGCGTCACGCCCATCGGCCGATGGCTCCGCCGCACAAGCCTCGACGAACTCCCGCAGCTCTTCAACGTCCTGCTCGGCGAGATGAGCCTCGTCGGCCCGCGCCCCGAGCGGCCCGAACTCATCGAGCGCTTCCGCGAGGACTGGCGCGGCTACATGCTCCGCCAGCACGTCAAGGCCGGCATGACCGGCTGGGCTCAGGTCAACGGCCTGCGCGGCCAGTCGTCGCTGCGCAAGCGCCTCCAGTACGACCTCTTCTACGTCAAGAACTGGTCGCTCGGCTTCGACATCAAGATCCTGTGGCTCACCGTCTTCCGCGGCTTTGTCCACCGCAACGCCCACTGAAAAGAACACGGCCGCGGGGCGAGGGCTCCGCGGCCGGTTTACTGCGTCCCTCGTGTCGCCGTGTGCGGCTTACTCCGGCGGCAACGCGCACGACCCGCCGTGCTTGAGGTGATAGTCCTGGTGGTAGTCCTCGGCCTGCGTGAAGGGGCCGCTCTGCTCCGGACCGACGACCTGTGTCACGATCTTCTTCTTGTCGCCGAACTTCGGGGACTTCTGCATCTCCTCGATGAAGGCGCGGGCCTGTTGCAACTGCTCCGCGCTCGTGGCGAAGATGGCCGAGCGATACTGGTCGCCCACGTCCGGGCCCTGGCGGTTGAGCGTGGTCGGGTCGTGGAAGCGGAAGAAGGCTTCCAGCAACTGGCGGTAGGTCACACGCGCGGGGTCGAAGACCACCTTGACGGTCTCGGCGTGCCCGGTGTTCTCGTAGCACACCTGCTTGTACGTCGGGCTCTTGGTCTTGCCGCCCATGTAGCCGCTGATCGCGTCGACGACGCCCGGCACCTGCTGGAACCGGTCCTCGACGCCCCAGAAGCACCCGCCGGCAAAGTACGCGGTCTCGGTCTTCACGGGCTTGCTCTCTCCCGGCAGATTCGCCAGGTCCTTCTTGTTCACAAAGGTCAATGAAACGCTGTTGAGGCAGTGACGCTGGCCGGTGGGCTTCGGGCCGTCGTCGAACACGTGCCCCAGGTGAGCCCCGCACCGAGCGCACAGAATCTCCGTCCGCACCATCCCGTACGATCGGTCCTCGATCTGTCGCAGGTGGTCCGGGTCGACCGGCTGGAAGAACGACGGCCAGCCGGTGCCCGAATCGAACTTCGCGTCCGACGAGAACAGCGGCAGTCCGCACAGGCGGCACAAGTACACGCCCTCCTCGTGGTTGTCGACGAGATTGCCGCAGAACGCGCGTTCCGTCCCCTTGGCCAGGATGACCTCGGCCTCCGCGGGCGTGAGTTTTTTCGACAGTTCCTCGACCCGCGGCTTGCCCAGCGGCGTCACGTCATATCCCGACTTCGAGTACTTCACCTTCATCGCGTTCGTCTTGATCACGGACTTCTCCTGAGCGTCCGGTTTGCTCATCGCCGGATCGCCAAGCCCCGCGGCGCTCAGCAGCATCGAAGCGCCGCACACCCCGCCGGGACAACCCCCGACGCCCTGTCGCAAGAGTCCCACGCCCGTGATCCCGAGCACGACCGCGAGCAGCAATGCAACACCTGACTTCATGTGGAACTCCCGATGAGCCGCGGCACGGGACCCGCGGCGAAGACTCCGGTGAACATACGACTTCCATCACCGGTCCGATCGTTCTTTTTCGCTCGGCGCGCACCGATCGATTCGCATAGACGCCCACCGGCGGCGTCTTTCACGGTACCATCACCGGACATTCCGGTCGCATTCGAAGAACTGTCCCCCGCTCATTCTGCCCGCTCGTTGGAGCTGTTCATGCTCATGAGTCGTTCTCGCTGCTCATTCCTGACACGCTCCGTTCCCGCCGGACTGGCGGCCTGGGGCGCCCTGGCGGGGCTTGCGATCGGGGTGGCGGCCTTGGCCGGAGTCGGTCCCGAAGCGTCGAAGGGCTCCTCGCCCGGCGGCAACAGCCCGGCGTGCGATCCTTCGTCCGGGCCGAAGGGAAAGGACGCCGACTCTTCGATGCCGCTGACCCTCCCGAGTGTCACGGATACCGAGCCCAAGAACTACCCGGGCCTGCACCAGGTCGTCGCCTACGCCGAGGGGCTGTACTCGGGCAGCGCGCCCGACGATGCCGAGGGCTACCGGACGCTCAAGGCCCTGGGGATCCGCACGATCATCAGTGTCGACGGCGCACTCCCCGACGTCGCAACGGCCAAGTCGCTCGGCATGCGGTATGTTCACCTGCCGATCGGCTACAACGGCATGGACCACCAGCGCACGCTCGAGATCGCCCGGGCGGTCCGCGACCTGCCCGGCCCGACCTACATCCACTGCCACCACGGCAAACACCGCAGCGCCGGCGCCACCGCCGCCGCGGCTGTCACGCTCGGCAAGGGCACCAAGGAAGCCATGCTCGACCGGATGAAGGTCTCCGGCACCGCCGCCAACTACACCGGCCTCTTCAAGTGCGTGCAGGTCGCGACGATCGCCAGCCAGGCCGAGCTCGACAAGGCCAGTAACCAGTTCCCCGAGACCTGGAAGACGCACGGGCTCATCAAGAGCATGGTCGAGATGGACGAGGTCTTCGACCACTTGAAACTCATCGAGAAGGCCGGCTGGATCGCGCCGAGCGATCACCCGGACCTGGTCCCCGTCGCCGAAGCCGGGCGCATCCGCGACTTGCTCCGCAACCTCCTCGACGATGAACGCGTGAAGGCCAAGCCGGCCGAGTTCCGCGACTGGCTCCGCGCCGACAGCGAGACCGCGAGCAAGATCGAGGAAGCCCTCGCCAGGGTCGACGCGTCGAAGGGTGAGAAGCCCGACACCAGGAAACTCAGCGAGAAGTTCGGTGAACTCGCCGCGTCGTGCAAGGCGTGCCACACGAAGTACCGTGACTGAGCGTCTCGGTGGTCGCGATGGTCGCGAAGTTCACTTCTGTTTCTTGCGTTCCGCTTCCTCGCGTCGCAGCGACTCGCCCAGTTCCTGGATGTCGCCGTCGCACATGCTCTTGTGCACTTTTTTCAGCATCGACTCGAAGTGCGCAATCTCGGCGTCTGCGGCCGGGAATCCGATGTTCCCGTCCGGGCCCATGCTCGACGCGATGACCTTGCCGTCGCCGCCCATGAACGCGAACCAGGGCAGGCCGGCCTTGTCGGTGCCCGCGATCTTCGCGAGGAGCTCCTTGCCGCCGGTCATGCGGTCGACGTCGATCTTGAGGTCGACGAAGTCCAGCGCGAGCGTCTTGGCCACCTCCGGGCGTGCCATCCACGCCTCGAGCCGGTGACACCACCCGCACCACGGCGCGCCAAAGTGCAGGAAAACGGCCTTCTTCTCGGTGCGGGCCTGCAAGAGTCCGGCCGCGAGCACCTGGTC
>CALMQD010000512.1 GCA_937871415.1 uncultured Phycisphaerales bacterium
TGGCGGCGTCGGCGTTCGAGCCTGCGAGCGACCCGGGCGAGTCTT
This sequence comes from uncultured Phycisphaerales bacterium, assembly GCA_937871415.1. Classification (GTDB taxonomy): domain Bacteria; phylum Planctomycetota; class Phycisphaerae; order Phycisphaerales; family UBA1924; genus JAHBK01. The sequence goes on from CALMQD010000512.1 coordinate 46, forward strand.
CAGCCCTGCCCGGAGGCCAGCCGCCCGTCGACCAGACGTACCACCCGGTCCGCCCGTGACGCGACCTCGAGGTCGTGCGTCACCATGAGCACACTGCGCCCCGACACCTTGCGGTGCTCGAGAAGTTCGTTGAGGATCGAGTCACCCGTCTTGCGGTCGAGGTTGCCGGTGGGCTCGTCGGCCAGCAGCAGCGGGGGGTCGTTGATGAGCGCTCGCGCAATGGCGACCCGCTGACGCTCGCCTCCGGAAAGTTCCTTGGGCCGGTGACGCAGCCGGTGCGAGAGCCCGAACGCTCCGAGCAGTTCCTCGGCCCGCTTGCGCAACGCGGCCCGCTTGGCGAGGTACGAGAACCGCCCGTACCGCACCATCGCCGGGATGAGCGTGTTCTCGAGCACGGTGAGTTCGGGGAGCAAGTGGTAGAACTGAAAGACGAAGCCGACCTGACGATTGCGGTACCGGTCGAGCGTGAAGTTCGACGCGAGCGAGCCGCCGCCGGCGATCTGGATGTCGCCGAACGAGATGAAGGGCAACCCCCCGGGCTTCATCTCCGGGTTGGATGTGTCCGGGCGGTCGAGCCCGCCCAGGAGGTGCAGCAGCGTGCTCTTGCCGCTCCCCGATTGACCGAGCACCGCGACAAACTCGCCGGGCATGACGCTCAGGCTCACGCCGCGCAGCACGGGCACGTCCAGCCGTCCAAGGCGGTAGGTCTTGTACAGGTTTTCCGCGACGAGTTTCATGGCTCAGGGGTCAGGAGCGGACGCCGAAATGCGGCGGGTGGCCGGACGGTCAAGGGAAGAGATGGCTACTCGAATCGAAGTGCTTTCACAGGGTCCATCCACGCCGCACGCAGCGCCGGCACCAGCGCCCCCAGCAGCGAGAAGCCCAGAGCACCCCCGGCGACGATGAGCGCCCGCACCGGATTCACTTCGTTGGGGATCTTGGAGAAGTAGTACACCTTGGGGTCCCAGACCGTGCGGTGGAACGTCTGCTGGATCCAGTCGTGGACCTCGTTCACGTTCGTGACCAGCAGCCACGATGCGATGAGCCCGAGCACGACGCCCGCAAAGCCGATCGCCAGCCCGTAGCGCAGCCACAGCCACGCGATGCCGGCACGGCCGGCGCCCACCGCGCGCAGTGTGCCGATGTCCTTGGTCTTCTCCGCGACCATCGCCCAGAAGATCGCCAGGATCAGGCACGCCGCGACGAACGAGATCACCATGAGCAGCATGAGCACCACGACGGTCTCCTGCTTCACCGAGCCGATGAAGGTCGCCCGCTGCATCTCGAAGGTCGCGATGGTCCGGCTCTCCTCCATGGCCTTGGGCGTCGGCACCTCGCCCGCGTGAGCCGCGGCGAACTCGTTCCAGATCGCGATGCACCGATCGCGCAGGGCGTTGGGATCGACCTGGCCCGTCCGGGGATCGGGCCTGCCCTTCACCAGCACCGTCGTCACCCGGGCCGGTTCGATCTTGCCGGTGGGCGTGGGCCTCATGGCGCTCCCGCCCGGAGAGATCTCGTACGGATCGCCCGTCGATGGCGCCGCGCGCTGCCACGCGTCCATCTTGAGCATGTGCTGCAGTTCGTTGAGGTCGATGAGCACGGTGCTCTTGTCGGCCTCGAAGAGGCCGGTGCGGAACTCGTTCGCGACCGGGAGCGTGCGCTGCTCGAGCCCCAGGTCGCGCGTGTTCTCGCTCAGCGGCAGGACGGTGATCGTCACCGACTTGCCGATGATGGCCCCGTCCTCCCACTCGAACTCGCCGTTGGGCAATCGACGCCCGACCGCCCCGGCGGGGACGTAGTACCCCTCGGGCTTGCGGATCGAGTAGTCACTCATCTCGATCCCAAGCACGACCGCCGGGCGATCGACGTTCTTGACGAGGTCGAACTCCTTGAAACGCAGGCCGTCGGTCTTGGCGATGTCCAGCACGCGCTCGAGGTCGGGCGCGAGGCGCGGGTCGCGCCGGTCCTTGTCCTTGGGCAGCGGCTCTCGGATCGGCTTCCACCACAGCGCCTGCTCGTAGGCGGTGACCTTTGCGTAGCGCTGGTCGACGCCCTTGATCTGAACGCCGGGCTTGCGCCCGTCGGGAAGGGCGACGATGCCAAAGGTCTCGATCATCGGGCACGCCGCGCTCACCATCGGGTCGGCCTCGAGCCGGGCGATGAGCTCCTCGTAGTACGGGAACCCGACCGTGGGCCAGGCGATGGTGACGTCGCCTTCCATGTCACGCCCGATCGCGAGCAGCATGGTGAGGAATCCGCCCATGATCGACCACGTCACGAGCACCATGCCCGAGCAGAGCATGACCGCGAAGACCCCGAAGAGTGGGATGATCTTGCTCGTCAGGTATTTGCGCGTGAGCAGGGCCTGGTACACGGGCCAAGCGTAGAGCGATCACCCGCCCGCGGCGCGTCGCCGAGCGGAATCACCAACGCGTCGCCACGCAACGAACTGCGCCGTTCAGTGTGCCGGACGGACGACCGCGTCCTTCCCCGGCACGGAGCCTTTGTCGCCCATCTCTTCGGGCGCACGCCGGGAGATATCGAACGTCAGCGACATCCCGTCGAGGCCCTTGGCCATGTGCGCAAACCCGCCTCGCAGCAGCGCGACGTAGAGATCGCGCCGCCCGCGCAGGTAATCCCCGTCCTTGGCGGCGATCTGGACCTGGCACTGCTTGCCCGTCAGCGTTGCGGCGTAGGTCGTGCGGAGGTATTTCCCGGCGATGTAGTCCGTGCTGTCGCCGAGGTCTTCGTACAGGTCTCCCGAAGCCTGGTTGTTCTCGTCGAGGTTGACGATGAGCGTCAGCGGACCCTCGTGCTCCATCTGCGTGTAGCCCTCGATCGGCCCGACCGGGACGATGGCGCCCGGGCGGACGTAGACCCTCGCCGCGCCTGTGACGCCACCCTCGCCGACGAGGTTCA
>CALMQD010000513.1 GCA_937871415.1 uncultured Phycisphaerales bacterium
CAGTCGTAGGTGCAGCGGAAGTAGGCCTCCTCGGTGAAGGAGAAGGTGTCGAGGGCGCCGATCGAGATCCAGTAGGTGTGGCCCTTCTGGAGGATCAGACCGGAGATGTCGTGGAACTCGACGCGGTAAGCGCGGAGCGTCACGCCGCCGATGATGACGTTGTAGCCGAGGTCGACGATCTTGGTGGCGCCGTCCTTGTAGGCGACGACCGAGTCACCGAAGTAGAAGTCGGGGAGCTTGCAGTCGTTGGCGTAGATCTCGTAGAACCCGTCCCAACCTTCGCAGTTGGTGTAGACGCAACCCTCGATGTAGCACACCGAGAAGTCACGGCAGGGGTTGATCACGAAGTCGTCGGCAGCGCGCGTGTTGCGGGAAGAGTTCGAGACGCTCTTCTCGGAGGGGGCGCCGCTGGCGAACTGGGCGACAGCGGAGATCTGCGAGCCGTTGTCGATCAGGATCTTGCACGGATCAGCGCAGATCGTGAACGCCAGGTCGGTGCAGCCGATGCAGCAGTCGTCGACCGAGTTCCAGCCGTACTGCCCGCCGCAGGACGAGGTGAAGCTGTACTGGTTGACGGGCAGACCGGGCAGACCCTGGATCTTCTTGGCGACCGAGCCCTTGATGTAGCCATCGCCGGTCGTCGCGAAGAACGAGATGTCGCACATGTTCATCGTGGCGCACTGATTGTCGGTCTTGCCGACGAGCGCCAGCCAGTACACGCCGCCCTTGAGGACGATGTTGCGCTCCGCCTCTTCGAACTGGTTGGCCATGTCGAAGCGGTACTCGACGAGGTAGTAACCGCCGCCGAGGTCACGGGTCGAGACGATGCTGAACTCCGTGAACACGTACAGCTCCTGCGCGGGGCAGGAGTTGCAGTCGGAGAACAGGATCGCCTTCGCCTTGCGCAGAGCCGGGTTCGAGTTCGTGATCAGGAAGCCGCTGACGGACTTCAGATCGTGAACCTGGCCCTCGCAGAGGTAGAAGTCGTCCGCGGCCATGGCGCCGCTGGGAACGCCGCCGCCCAGGTGGGACACCTGGCCGTCGTTCTCATCCCACACGCCGTTGTCCCAGCCCTCGCAGAGGCAGCGGGCAGCGCCCGTACCCGTGAGCGAAGCGCCGGTCGCCGGAAGGACGCTACGCAGATTCTGCGTCACGGCCGGGGCCTTGACCGCAACCTTCGAAGCCACCGGCGCGCGGTCAGCGGCGCCAGCGACCGACCCGGCGACGAGGATCGTCGCACAGGCCACCGTCATCGAACACATACGGACCATTGGAACCTCCTACAACAGAACAACAGAACACACCTGAACGGAAACCACGTGTCGCCCGTGGGGCGAGCTCCGCGCTCGCCGCGTTCGTTTTGAGCTACTCGGGGCCACCTGTCCGAGGGCTTGTTCCCTGCTTTCGGTGGCGCGAATCTCCCATCGATTTTGTCTACTGACAACTCTCAACCCGGAGCGTCCTGGCTCCGCCTGGGACAGTGCGCCCAAGAAAACCCGCTCGTTTGCTCGCGAGCCCCATGTTTGTATCACAACCAGTTTCGGGGTGCAAGACCGCAAAGTCAGAAAATCTGTTGCGACCGGTACTTGCGCCTCTTGCCCAGAGCCCCACCCCGGCTCTCTCCCTTCCGGCGTTCGCGGCTGTTCGCACTACAAATGCCTTGAAATAAGGCACTTACGACGAAACGGCCCGGCCGCACCGTTTCCGCCGGACTTCAGGGTCCAAGCGACAGGGAGAAGAATAGCCGCCGTTATCGGCCGCTTCCTCTTGAGTTGAAGATTCCACTTGATATGGGCAGCGGCCTTCATGACCTGACCTTGCCCGCTTGCGTGCGCCGCTGGCGGCACGGATTGACCGGGAAACCGACTCAGCCGAGGCTTCCCATGCGGCGTGACGGCGTCTGGCCATCCCCCTGATCACGTGCGGCGGCAGGAGCTTCGGTCCGCACCCACTCGAAGCGTGCTTCGTGCTCGAAACACCGAGCGAACAGATCGCTCTTCCTTTGCGCGCCCCAGATGTCGACGGTCGGTTCGGTGTCGCTCGCCACGCGGATGAGCACGCCGCGCGCGGTGCGCTGCATCGACACGCCGCGCACCTGCTGCGTGTGCGATCGGTCGAGCCCGTCAGCAATTCTCATGAGCGCGCTCAGGCGGTCCACGATGCGACGGTCGTCTCGGGAGAGGGCGGCGTACCCCGCGTGGCTCACTTTCGGGCAAGCCGCGCGGTGATACCGCGCGATGTTGGCGACGATCTGCACCTCGCGCGTCGTCAGGCCCGGCAGGTCGGCGTGCACGATCAAGTGGAACGAGTGTTTGTGGTGCTGGGCGTAGTTGATGATGTAACCGATGTCGTGGAGCACCGCCGCGGCTTCGAGGAGCAGCCGCTCCCGGTCGCTGAACGCGCCCGAATCCGGCGGCTCTGTGCGACTCGCCTGGTCGAACAGGCTCAAAGCCAGGCGGGCGACGTGCTCGGAGTGCGCCCGCTCGTACGAACAGGCCCGGGCGAAGCGACGGACCGACCGCATGATCGCCTCGGGCGTCCAGCGTTCGCCGACGGCCCGGTCACCGATACCGAAACGCTCGGCCACCATCGTGAGCATCACGCCGTCACGGATGCCGCCCTCGTGCGTGCGAAGGGAGTTCACGCCGAATCGCTTGAGGACCGCGTCGATCATGACCAGGCCGGAGACGATGATGTCGGCACGCTCGGCCGAGAGCCCCGGCACGCGCATGCGCTGGCGCAGCGTCATCTTGCGGAGCGCGTCGATCAGGTGCCGAAGGTCCGCGCGATTGACCTCGGTGCCCTGCACAGTGCCGGCGAAGAGCCCTCCCCCATTGCCGTTGCCGCCGCTGGATCGTTGCAGGACCATGCTCGCCAGCGACGTGAGCGTGCCCCCGGTGCCGATGGCCAACTGCGGCGCGACCGGCGGCTTGCCGACGTGACTCTTGACGAGTTTCTTGACGAACGCGGTCAGGTCTTTGAATCGGGCGCCGCACGCGGACTTCTCACCCCCGAACTTCTCGGTCAGACGCACCGCGCCCATGGGGATCGTGTAGATGCGTTCGACCACTCCGCCCGCTGCCCCACCGGGGGCGATGCCGGCGGCTTCGGCGCCGTTGCGTCCTCCCGCATGACCAACGCCGGGGCGCGCCACCGAGAGGATCACCTCCGTGCTGCCGCCGCCGATGTCGACCACGATCGCCGGGGCCATCGAGAGATCAAAGGCCCTGGCCGCGGATCGGTACGCGAGCTGGGCCTCTTCCTCGGCGCTGATGATCCGGACGTCGAGCCCCGTCCGGTCCTTGACGGCTTGCACGAGCGCGGCCCCGTTCTTGGCCTCGCGAGCCGCGGCGGTCGCGATCACGCGCACTTCCTCGGCGCCGTACCCGCGTGCGATCGACACCATGCGCTCGATCGTGACGGCCGAGTGTTCGATCGCGGCGGGGTCCATCTTCCCGGTGGTCTGCAGTCCGCGCCCCAGCCGGGTCGTCTCTTTCTCGTCATCGAGAACGCGGTAACTCCCATCGCTCGAAGCCTCGGCGATGATCAGGCGCAGGCTGTTGCTGCCAACATCGATCGCCGCGAGTCGCACCTTGCCGTTGCGCCGGACCGAGTGCGTTCCGTTGGCGGACGGCGCGATGGACGCCGCGGGCGCGGTTCGACGCGAGCCACGCGCCCTGTCCCTTCCCGACGCGGCCGGCTTGGTTTCGACGAATCCGCCCGCGTGCGCCTTGTCGTCGGCCGATTCATCCGCCGGCGCGCCGGGGCCGCGCGCCCACGCTCGGAGGTCCCGCCACGTCTCGCCGCGCTCAAAGGCGTGCCAGGCATCCACGGCCCGGGCGCGGAGACCATCGGTCCGCAGCCGGTGCTTGGCGAGCAGACGATCCGCCGCGCGCGACTTCTCGCCGGATTTGGCGCCGCCGACCGCTGCCTCGACAAACGCTCGCACCATCGCCTGATCGTTGAACTCGCCCATGACCTGCTGCAGGTGGGCCAACTCTCCCAGCGATCGCTTCCACAGCCCGGCGTCGAGGCAAGGTCCATAGACCTCGATCTCGTACCGAAACTTCTTGATCGCCAGGCGGAGGTCGTGGACCTGCTCGTCGGTGGCCGTGCCGTTTGCGACGGAACGATCGAGCCGCTCCATGCGCTGCCGGACTCGCGCCCGCGCCAGTTCATCAAAAGTGCGCTCGGTCGGCGTGGAAGCGCGCTTGTCTTTGCCCTTGCGGGAGAAGAGGCCGTCGACCAGACGGGCCAGTTCCTGCTGCTGGTCCTTGGCGAGCGCTTCGACAAGACGCGACTTCCAGCCGCGCCCGCCGCGCTGGGCCCTGCGGATGAGGTCCGCATAGATCTCCCGCTCGGCCGGCGCGGCGTCCTTGTTCCAGGCTTTCAAGGCCTCGACAAGCACGTCCCGTTCACGCTGTCCGCCCGCGGAACGTCGCACATCGCGGGTGATCGACTCCAGCGCCTTGCGGCGGGATCGCGCCAGTTCCGGCCGGAACGCGCTCAGCGAAGCGGCACAGCGACGGCAGGCGACCCGCAACTGGTGGACCTGTCGCGCCGTGTCTTCGCCGTTCTTCAGCGCCCGGCGAGCTCGCCCCCAGTGTCTTGCGAGCGCGTCGATGCGCTGCCGGATAATCACCTCCGCTGCGGCGCCGGCCGGCGTCGAAGGGCCCACGCCGGGGCCGGTTCCCACGGCCTCCCGCCGGTCGTGCCGGGGGCTTTTTCTGGAGGTTTTGGGCGCTCGCTTGCTCATGGCTTTCCCCGGCTCACCCCTTGCGCCGCGGCTGCTCGAAGTGTACCGGCGCGATTCCTTCGGTTTGTTAAGACCTCACCAGCCGATCGCGTAAACAATGGCAAATCGGGGAGAATCTGCCCGTCCCCAACCCTTTCCCACGGACCCCTCTCATGCCTGATGCCCTTCGCCCACCCATCGACCTGCGTTCGGACACTGTCACCAAACCCACGCCCGACATGCGACGCGTCAT
>CALMQD010000514.1 GCA_937871415.1 uncultured Phycisphaerales bacterium
TCTCGAAGCGCGCGAGTTCGGCGACGTCGTCGACCTGGGTCACCAGCGGCGCGTAGAGCGGCTTGACGAACTCCACGTCGCGGAACTTCTCGAAGTGCTGACGCAGCGCCCAGATCACCAGTGCCGTCTCGTCCTGCTGCACGGGCAGGACCTGCTCCCCCTCCATCACCCACGGGTGCCAGCTCGAGGCCAGGTGCCCCGCGGGCGTGTACTTGTGCAGGAAGTAGCCGTTCTTGTTGATCGCCCGCGCGCAGTACCGGAAGAACGAGCGCGACAGTTCGCTCTGGCCCGTCTGCGTGAGCGCGTAGGCGACGAGCGCGCCGTCGCGCGGCCAGCAGTACGCGTAGGTGTCGCCCGCGAAGTGCGAGATGTCCGAGTCCGTCGCCGCGATGATCGCGCCGCGGTTGTCGATCTGCGTCCGCAGGATGAGCTGGCTCTTGACGAAGAGGTCGCGCACCGTCTCGGGCAGGTCCACGCCGGGGAAGTCGCCCTTGCGCACCCACAGGCGCCAGTACGCCTCGGTGCGCGAGAACATCTTGCCCACGCCCTTGTTGAGGATCACGGCGTTGAGCTCGCTGACGCGCTCGTACGAGTTGCCGCACGCGATCCACATCGACGCGCTGACCTCGCCGGCGGGAGGCACGTCGAGGTTGACGCCGACGGTCGCGTCGACCGAGCCCTGCGCGATGGCGTTGCGCCCCAGGACCCCGTCTTCGGCGTCGCGCCACGTTCCCTCGGCGCTCCCGACGCGCTTGGCGCCGATCGCCCAGTGGTCCACGCCGCTCTCGCCCCGATCGTCGGAGGTGTTGACGAGGAAGTAGGAGTCGTCCTTGTAGAGCACCAGCCCGCGCGTCTCGGGGTCATAGTCCGCCGTGTCGCCGACGGGCGATTCCTTGATCGAGAGGTCGATGTGGAAGAACAGGCGTACGTTGCGCTGGCGTCCGAGCTTGTCGCGGACGATGAAGCGGCGCATGTACACGGGCTCGTGGAAGTCCACCATGTCCTGGCAGATCAGTTCCAGCCCCATCTTGTCGTTGTACAGGTGGACGCGCGTGACGAGCGTTTCCTGGTCGTACCGGATGCGCCGGTGCCACGAGGGGTCCTCGATCCACGCGAAGACGCCGTGCCCGTTCTCGGGCGAGCCCTCGCCCGGGGCATGGATGCCCGCGCCGGCGTCGGCCCACACGCCGAAGCGCTGCACGTGCCCGCCGGTGTGGTTGTACCGACCGACGCTCGGGTAGTAAAAGTCCCGGACGCGGTACAGCTCGTCGAAGTTGACGAGCAGGTCTCCGTTGCCCACTGGGATATCGCGAGGCATGAGTCCTTTCAGCCTTCCAAAGCGCGGCGTTGCGACAAGCAAGCATCGACCGGCACGGGCCCCGGGTCAAACGATCGAGAGCGGGGCGAGGGGCGGAGGGGAGGGGGGGACAGTCAGACCTGTCCCGAAAGCAGCGCCTCGGCCAGCGCCTCGGCGTCCTGGTCCGCCTGGCCGGCACTCGCCGGCTGGTCACCCATCGCCGCGATGCGGGCCTTCAGATCGCCGACGTAGGTCAGGCGGATGCCGAAGTTCTCCCCGACCTTCACCGCGATTCCCGTGCCCACCGCCTTGTTGTTCACCAGCAGTTCCAGTTCGTCGTCGGCCTTCTTGGGCAGTTCGATGATCGCGCCGGGCACCAGCGACACAACCTCCGCCAGTTTCATCTGGCGCGAGCCCAGCAGCACCAGGATCGGCACTTCCAGGCGCAGGATGGCGTTGAGGTCCGAGGCCATAACCCCCCTTCATCGGCCATGTGGACCCCTCCCGCCCAGTTCTGACCCCCGCTCCCGTCGCCCCCCAACCCCAACCCCATCCCCCCCGGTCTGCCCGCCTCGCTGCCCCTCACCGCCCCCCCGGCGACCCCCCCCCCCGCGGACC
>CALMQD010000515.1 GCA_937871415.1 uncultured Phycisphaerales bacterium
AAACCCCGCTCGCGCCCGGGACCTCACAGTCTAATCGCAAACCATCCCGCCCCCACCCCCCGCAAAAGCAGCAAGGCCCGGGCAGGATCACGGGCCTTGGCGGTAGTTCGTTTCATGTCCGTCTTCGCACGCGGCGAACCCGCCACGCACCAAGCCGCGCCGGCGTTGTGCACTGTCCGCCCCCTTCGCCCGCTCGGCTCACCCCGCCCGCCGCGCCCCCGGCGTCAAGAGCGCCCGCCAAGACAGGTGCCGCCGCGGCTCGCTGTTGTGCTCCAACCGCTGCCGGTGCGCACCGAGCAGATCGCTCCGGGTCACGATCGCGACCAGGCGACCGCTGCGTTCCTCGATCACCGGCAGCCGCCCGATCCCGTGGCGCACCATGTGGTCCGCCGCGTCGCGCAGCGTATTGTGGTCGTACACGATCACCGGCGGGCGCTTCGCCAGCGACTCCAGCCGCGCGCCCGACTCCGCCGACGGGTCGAGCAGCGACCGGCGCGTCACCACCGAGTGCAGCACCCCCCGCTCATCGATCACCGGGAAGCCCTGGTGCGACGAACCCGGCGCGTGCGAGGCGATCCACGCCCGGACCTCGCCGATGGTCTGCTCCGTCCGCAGCGTCACCAGCCCGCGGGACGCCACGTCCCGCACGAGCAGCCGATCCAGGAAGTCCGCCTCATACTCCGCCGGCACCCGCACGCCGCGCCGCGCGATCTTCTCCGTCATGATCGTGTTCCGCATCAGCAGCGTCGAGATCAGGAACGCCGCGGCGCACCCGCCCAATAGAGGCAGCAGCCCCAGCGGCTGCAGCGTCGTCTCGAACGCGAACACCACGCTCGCGAGCATCGCCCGCGATGCCCCCGCGAAGATCGCTGCCATCCCCACCAGAGCCCCGATCCGCGGGTCGATCCCCGCGCCCGGGAAGATGTGCTGCAGGAGCACGCCCAGCAGCGCCCCCAGCGCCCCGCCGATCGTGAACAGCGGCGCCAGCGTGCCGCCCGACGTCCCGCTCCCCAGTGAGATCGACCACGACACGAACTTCAGCGCCGCCAGACCCGCGATCGCCGTCACCGCCAGGTTCCCTGACAGCATGTCCGAGATGTTCGAGTACCCGACGCCGAGCGTCCGCGGCTCCAAGTACCCGACGACGCCCACCGCCAGCCCGCCGATCGCCGGCCACCACATCCAGTGCACCGGGAGATACTCGAACGCGTCTTCCACCGCGTACACCGCGCGCGTCACGCCCACGCTCACCACCCCCAGCAGCGCGCCGATCAGGATGTACATCGCCAGCGCGGCCCCCGTCGGCTGGTGCAGGTCCGGCATCGCGAACACCGCCCCCGCGCCCTCGAAGTACAGTCGCACGCCCGCAGCCGTCGCGCTCGCCAGCGCCACCGGGATGATCGACCGAGCGCGGAACTCGAACAGCAGCAACTCGATCGCCAGCAGCACCGCCGACACCGGCGCACCAAACGTCGCCGCCATCCCCGCCGCTGCCCCCGACGCCAGAAGCGTCTTCCGCTCCATCGCCGTCGTGTGCA
>CALMQD010000516.1 GCA_937871415.1 uncultured Phycisphaerales bacterium
TAAGCCGCCTCGCTCTCCTCGCGGATCGTCCCCGCCACGCCGTCACGCGTCACGTAGTACAGCTCGCTCGTGATCGGGTACGGCAGGCGCCGGTAGTCGTGCTCCACGCGCCCGCGCAGGCGCTGCAGGAACGGCTCGGGCCCGCTGGTCATCGCGATGAACATGTCCCGCGCCGGCGTGGCGACGTAGAACCCGCCGCCCCGCGCGATCCCGCCGAGTTTCGGCGCCAGTTGCGAGTACAGGCCCGACAGCAGCAGTCTCGCCGCGTCGTACCCGTCCTGCTCCGAGATGATCGCCGCCCGACCCCCCTCCTTGCTCTGCACGAGTTGGAAAGACAGTTCCGGCGTGTACCGCGCCAGGTTGTTCCGCGCGATCTCGTCCAGGTCCTCCGGCGTCACTCCCCAGCGCACGATCTGGTCCGTCGTCACGCTCACCGTCAGTTGCGGCAGATCGATCACGAACACGATCACCGTCGCGTTCACGAACGGCACGTGCGCCACCTGCTCGCGCGAGAGGTGATCGAAGATCGTCTCCGGCTGGATCCGCGGCATGATCCGCGGGCGGACAAAGTCAAAGCTCGCCGTCGCCAGGCTCAGCGTCTCCCCGCTGAAGAGTTGTTCGAGGTAGTGCTCCACGATCTCCTGCCCGCGGTCCAGGTCGTGGTTGACCAGCCGGTGCAGGTTCTCGAGGTCGAGCCGCCGACCCTCCACCACCAGTTCGCGCGGGCCCACCAGCTGGATGCTGTAGTCCGGCTGCAGGCGCCGGAGAATCCCCGCGACGCGTTCGGCAAAGGCTTCGGGTTCCTGGGGCATCCTGGCCATGTCTCGACTTTCGAGGTTCGGGCGCCGACGCGTCGCCCACCCGCGGCACACCCGCGGCACGAGCGCATCGATCGACCAGGAATCCACGAGGGCCGTCCCTGGCCGACGTGCGACTATCGACCATCCCGAGGGCTTACTGGACCTCGCGCCCACTTCCACGCGCCCGCCGCAACTTCGCGCGGCTGTTGCGCACCCAGCGCTGCGTCCCGCCCGCGCCGCGCCGAGCCGGCGCCGATTTCAAGTTCGCTCCCACACTGCGCACAGGCCGGGTGCAACGCCGCCGCAGAGCCCCCGCGCCTTTCGCACTGCAAAGCCCAATCGGAGGCGTGGCCCGGGCCCCGCTTCGCCGCCCCGTCCGCCATCCGACCAAACCCCGATCGCCCAAAGCCCGGAGTTCCGGCGCTTTGCGAACTTCCGCGCTCTTGCCTATATTGGGCGTTCACCCGAGCGATGGGCTCGGGGTGCACACATCCCCCTCGCCCCGGTTCATCCCGGGTTTCGGGGCTCGTTGAAAACGCGTGCGGCCCACGAACGGCCGCGCAAGGTTGTTGAGAACACACCGGCCGGGGCAATGGCTCCCCGGCCCAAATGGGAGTCCAGCTGTGACCGAAGCCGAAATCGAAGCGAAAGTGATCGAAATCGTCGCCAACCAGATGGGCGCGGACAAGTCCACGATCACCCGCAACACGAGCTTCGTCGAGGACCTCAACGCCGACAGCCTCGACACCGTCGAACTCGTCATGGAGTTCGAGGACGAGTTCGAGACCTCCATCCCCGACGAGGCCGCCGAGAAGATCAAGACCGTCGGCCAGGCCATCGAGTTCATCAAGCAGGCTCAGGGCAACGAGTAACGCCCTTCCCGGCCTCAACGATTTCCATCCATCACGCTCCGACACCGTCCCCTCCGCCCTCGCCGGAGCCGGTTTCTCGCGCCCGCACGTTCCGGCGCTCAGGCGACGAGCGGGCGCTGGTTTCTTGCGTTGCGCCGCACCGGTCTGATCCCACCCGCCCCACGGGCCCGACCGGGAATAAACTGTTGCGAGCGCCATCGACCATCAGGCATCGGGTTGTGCCGAACCCCTGAGGCTCGGAACGCGCCAGGCCTGACGGGTCGTCGGTGGGGCGCACACAGATTCGGGCAGCGGAAAGGCGGGCTCATGCAGAGTGCTTCAGGTCGCCGACGGGTTGTTGTCACCGGGATGGGCGCGATCACGAACCTCGGCCACGATGCCGCGTCGACCTGGAGCGCCATGCGCGAAGGGCGCTCGGGCATCTCCGTGATCCAGGGCGAGGAGTTCGAGAAGTACAACGACAAGTGGAAGGTCCGCATCGCCGGACAGGTCAAGGACTGGGCCCCCGGCGCGTGGATCGACGCCCACCAGGCCCGACGCGTCGACCGCTTCTCGCTCCTGGGCATGGGCGCCGCCGTCGAGGCCGTCAAGCACTCCGGCGTGGACTTCGCCAAGGAAGACCCCGAGCGTTGCGGCGTCGTCGTCGGCTCGGGCGTCGGCGGCATCATCACCATCGAAGAGGGCGTCCTGGTCATGCGCGACAAGGGGCCGCACCGCCTCAGCCCCATGACCGTCCCCAAGCTCATGGTCAACGCCTGCACCGGCAACGTCTCGATCATGTTCGGCCTGCAGGGCCCCGCCTCCGCGCACGCCACCGCCTGCGCCTCCTCCGGGCACGCGATCTCCGACGCCGTCGAGTACCTCCGCACCGGCAAGGCCGACGTCATGATCGCCGGCGGCGCCGAGGCCGCGGTGAGCCCGCTGTGCGTCGGCGCCTTCATGACCATGACCGCCCTCTCCACGCGCAACGACGCACCGACCAAGGCCTCGCGCCCCTTCGACAAGGACCGCGACGGCTTCGTCCTCGCCGAAGGCGCGGGCATGTACGTCCTCGAGACCGAAGAGCACGCCAGGAAGCGCGGCGCCACCATCCTCGCCGAGATCGTCGGACACGCCAACGCCTCCGACGCCTCGCACATCACCGCCCCCGATCCCGCCGGCGGCGGCGCGCGCCGCTCCATGCGCTGGGCCCTGAAGGACGCCGGCCTCAGCCCCGACCAGATCACCTACGTCAACGCCCACGGCACTTCCACCCCCCTGGGCGACAAGGCCGAGGTCGAGGCCGTCCTCGCGCTCTTCGGCGACCACGCACGCAAAAGCGCCGGCGGCCGCCTCATGATGAGCTCGACCAAGTCCATGCACGGCCACGGCCTGGGCGCCTCGGGCGCCATCGAGATGGTCGCCTGCATCCACGCCGTCCGCGACGGCATCATCGCCCCCACCATCAACCTCGAGAACCCCGACGAGGGTTTCGACATCGACTTCGTCCCGCACCACGCCCGCGAACGCGCCGTGCAGTACGCCATGAACAACACCTTCGGCTTCGGCGGGCACAACGTCACGCTGATCGTCGGTCGCTACCAGGGCTGATCGCCGCCAACCACCCGCGCAAACACGAACGCTCCCGGACCTGCACGCGTCCGGGAGCGTTCGGTTTTTCCAAGGTCTTCCTGTGCGGCGCGCCCCGCTCACGGGCAGGTCGTGCCGAAGGCGCCGAACCAACAATCCAGGAACGTGAACAGGTCGGCCACGGTCACGGCGCCGTCGTGGTCCGCGTCGCTCGAGAAGCCGGTCGGGAACGGCTGGCCGAAGTCGAAGAACCACGCGTCGAGGAAGGAGAACAGGTCCAGCACCGTGACGCTCTGGTCGAGATCGAAGTCGCAGACGCACGGGACCGGATCTCCGCCGCCGCCGCCCCCGCCGCCACCCCCGCCGCCCTCGCACGAGTCCGGGATCCCGTTGTTGTTCGAGTCCGCGATGCCCCCGCCGGGTGTCACGTTCACGCCCTCGTCGTAGCCCTGGTCCGGCTGCCCGTCGTTGTCGCAGTCGACCGCCACCCTGAAGACGTACGCGCCGTTGCCCACGAACGTCCCGCAGGTCAGGGGCCACTGCACCGCCGGGTTGCCCGTCACGTCGCGGCACAGAAGTCGCTCGGTCACCACGCGGTACTTGCCCGGCAGCGGCAGTCCGTTGCCCGCGCCGCGGATCTCCAGCACCCGACCGTCTTCCTCGTCCGGCATCGACACCGTGAACAGGTTCTCCACGTCGACCCAGTTGCAGCTGTCCGCCGGGTCCTCGCGCTCCACGCGCACCGTGTCGGCCCACGTCTCCGCGCCGGGGCCCTTCATCAGCGGGCCGTAACTGCGGATCTGGACCGCGTAGTCCGAGTCCGCGGCGAACTGGTTCACGTAGATCGGCGTCTGCGCGTTGTGCGCCGGCAGGCACCCGTTCTTCTGGATCCGGAACGGCACGTACGCGAGCGTCCCGCCGCCGAACGTGCTGGGCAGCGGCTCATACTCGCCGTTCGGGGGCGAGGCGATCTGCAGCGCGCCGATGCTCACCCCGCCCATCCAGTCGCCGTTGGGCACGAAGTCCGAGTTCAGCAGCACCTGCCCCAGCAGCCCGTTGTCGGGCATGTTGATCGCCCCCACCAGCGAGCCGCCGATGTTGATCCGCCCCGTCTCGCCCACCGGCTGCGACAGCGCGATGTTCTTTCCCGCGACCAGGAACCCGTGCACCGTCAGCGTGCCGGTGATGCCCTGCGCCGTGAACTGGTTGTACAGGCCCGTGTTCCGCCCCACCGTGCCGATGGTCATCTCCCCTTCCAGCGGCCCGGCGATCGTCACCGGCCCGCCGCAGTTGCCGCGGCAGATGAACCGCCCCGACGCCGGGAACGAGCCGATCATCACGTCGGTGTCGCGCTCGGGATCGAACGCCGGACGATCCGAAGCGACGCTGGCCGTGTCAATCGTGCCGCTCAGCGCCCCCCCGATCGTCATCGTGCCGATCATGCCGTTGGCGAACGTCATCGTCCCGCTCAGGTCGCCGCCCACGAAGAACCCGCGGTCCGTCACCGACGGCTCGACCACCGCGATGTTGTACGTGTTCAGCGTCCCCGCGAAGTTCCCCGACAGGTCCAGCCGCTGGATGTTCGCGATCGGGCCCGTCGTCTTGATCGTGCCCCAGCAGTTCCGCGCCACGATCTTCGTGATGCCCTCGCCCACGGTGATCCGCGGCTGCGGCGCCGTCGTCGTCGCCGGATCGGCGCCGATGTCGCCGCCCGGCACCGACACGAACCGCAGCAGCCCGTGCGGGGCGCTCACGTCCCCCAGCAGCGACTTGCCGGCGCCCAGGTTGAGCATGTGGATGTCCGCGAACGTCCCGTCAGAAAGCCCCTGCGCCGTGATGTTCGCCGTCATGTTGCCCGCGCAGTTGATCGTGTCGATGGCCGCGCCCGTGATCTCCCCGCCGCGCTCCGACCCGCGTGCGCCGATGTTGCCCCCGCCCAGCCCGTCGGCGTCGGTCGTGATGCCCGTGATGATGAGTTCGCCGTCGGCGACCCCGTCCGCCGAGACCCGCCGGACCGTCCCCACGCGCTGCACCTTGCCCATCGTCCCCGGCTTGGCCCGCACCGTCAGGTACACCTGAGCGCTCGACGCCGCCTGCTTGTTCACCTCGATCTCGATCGCATCGAGCTCCGTCGGGGTGTCCACTTCGATCAGCACCGCCATCGCGCCGGCGCCCGTCGTCGTGAACTTCAGCCGCTGCCCGAGCGAGTCGCTCGTGATCGACAGGCCCGAGATCGAGCCCGTGCCCGCCGTCTTCGTCACCGTCGTCGCCCCCAGCGCCCACTGCCCAAGACCCAGCGAAGCGCCCACCGCCGCCAACATGCAAGCAACAGATTTCATGTTTCCACTCCCAGTCCGGGTCGGCAGGGCCTCTGCGCACCGACGCCCGGTGTTGAACACCGGACATGCCCGAATGAGGGGAAACTACATCGACCTTGGCTGAATCACACCCCAATCTGGGGTTGACGACCTCCCGCCTCCCCGCGACCCCGCACACCCACCCCATCTTCACACCCGCCCGTCCGCCCGCCGCCAAAAAATCGGACGCGCCCCCTCCAACGCCGGCAGCGACACCTCCCGACCACTTCCCGATCAATCCTCGGCTCGACCCCCGCCACCTACCCTCCCTTCCCATGAGCGCTTACAGCATCGGCGTCATCATCCCCGCCGCCGGGGCCTCGCGACGCTACCAGGAAGACGACACGTCCCCTCTCGGCGGACCGGTCCGATCCAAGCTCGACGAAGACCTGGGAGGCCGCCCGGTCCTGCAGCGCACCGTCGAACTCTTCAACAAGCGCGACGACGTCGCCTCCATCGTCGTCGCCGGGCCCGCCGACGACCAAGCCTTCGCCGCTTTTTCCGCGCGACACGCCGACAAACTCTCGCTCCTGGGCGCACGCCTCTGCCGCGGCGGCAAGACCCATCGCTACGAGACCGTCGCCAACGCCCTCCCGCTCATCCCCGACTCCTGCACGCACATCGCGATCCACGACGCCGCCCGCCCATGCGCCGGCGATGCGCTCATCGATCGCGTCTTCCGCGCCGCTGGAGAGAAAGGCTTCGACGCCGTCATCCCCGGCATCGATACTCCCGACACGCTCAAGCGCGTGCACCCCGAATGGATGAAGGACGCTTCACACGACCCGCTCGCGGCCATCCTCGGCGACGCCGGAGCCGACAGAAAACTCGGCCGTTATGTGGACGCGACCATCCCCCGCGAGTCCGTCGTCTCCGTCCAGACGCCCCAGGTCTTCAAGGCCGACCTGCTCAGAAAGGCCTATGCGCAAGCGGATCTGGCGAGCACCGACGACGCCCAGCTCGTCGAACGCATCGGCGGCAAAGTGCTCGTCGTCCCCGGCGAGAGCACGAACATCAAGATCACCCGCGCCGGCGACATCACGCTCGCCCGGGCCATCCTCGGCGTCCGCCCCCCGCAAGAACGGGCGGCCCACAAGCGGTTCTGACGACAAAGCGCCAAGTCCCCACGCTCCACGACCGAAAAAGATCGTCGGTCCTGCGCGTTTTTTGGTGATTGGCCGTGGACAACCGGACGGTTTCAGGGCAACCTATTGAAGCGGCGCTCTCTCCCGGCATCCGGCCGGGGTCCGGAACTTCGGGGCGACACTTTCTCTTTGGAGCGAAGGAGTCGGAAGCATGCAATATCGCGGATGGGTTCTGAAAGCCGCGGCCTTGGCCGCCGCGGGCCTCTCGGTGTCGTCGGTTCTCGCCGACCCGGGCTCCGACGTCATCGTCGGCGAGATTCACAACGCCCAGTACAACGGCCAGGCCAACAACATGGCCTCCTGGTCGCTCGGCACCACTTCGTGCAACAAGGGCGACGTGCCCTTCCAGTGGCTGACCAGTTCCAACTCCGGAACGCCCGGCACCGGCGAAAACCGCCACCCGGTCATCGGCCAGAACCTCTTCCGCGTCATCCCCGGCGCACAAGGCACCATCCGCCAGTTGTCCCAGGCCTGGCTCAAGCACGGCTTCACCGCGCTCCAGAACAACGCCTGCAACTTCGGGTGCTCCGCCTATCCCAACGGCACCTACCTCGGCGTCGGCTGCTCCGACCCGTACGACTCCAGCCTCAACGCCAGCCAGCCCAACGCCGGCCCCAAGAGCGAAGTCAACGCCGCCACCGGCGTCTTCCCCTTCCCGCCCTTCGGCAAGAACACGCTGTCGGGCAACATCGACAAGCGCCTCCAGGCGCCGCTGACCGACTCGCCCTCGGCCCCCGGCCTCGGCGTTGCCGGCGCGCTCTACTTCGGTGAGTGCCAGTACGTCGCCCAGGACGACGCCGCCAACAACAACAAGAACAACAACGCCTCCTACCGCCAGCTCAATCTCACCGCGACGAGCATCTCCGTCGCCGGCAGCACCCAGCGCGAGCGCCCCGGCATCTACGCCTGGAAGGACCACGGCCTGGGCCTCAACACCCCCGACCCCTCGGTCACCGTGACCGAGGTCGACGTCGCAGGCGACGGGCGCTTCCTCGTCGCCGTCAAGAGCTGGCAGATCAACGCCAACACCTGGCACTACGAGTACGCGGTCCACAACCTCAACTCGCACCGCTCGGGCCAGGCCTTCCGCATCAACTTCCCCGCCGGCGTCAACATCACCAACGCCGGCACCTACAACGTCCCCTACCACTCCGGCGAACCCTACAGCAACGCCCCCTGGACGCTCACGATCAGTTCCGACAACGTGACCTGGGCCGGCCCCACCTACACCGGCTCGTTCTGGACCAACACCGGCCCCGGTGTCTGGGCCGCCCCCACCGGCAACGACTCCACCGCCAACGCGCTGCGCTGGGGCACCATGTACAACTTCTGGTTCGACGCCAACGCGGCGCCGACCATCGGCAGCGGCTCCATCGCCCTCTTCCGTCCGGGCGCCGCGCCGAACCCCTCCCTCATCATCTCCGCCCCCGGCGCTCCCGGCAGTTCCGGCATCCCCAACGACGAGTGCGCCACCGCGACCCCCATCACCGACGGCACCTGGGGCTTCTCGACTCTCCAGGCCACATCCAACCCCAACGGCCCCGCCGAGTGTCTCTTCAGCGGCAGCAGCGCCATCAACTTCGACGCCTGGTTCTCCTACGTCGCGCCCAACTCGGGCAACGTCCGCATCTCCACCTGCGGCTCGAACTTCGACACCAAGATCGCCGCCTACTCCGCCTGCCCAGGCTCCACCCCCAACACCGCGATCGCCTGCAACGACGACTTCGACTGTGACAACAACGCCGCGACCAACGACCTGCAGTCGCAGGCTTCCTTCACAGCCGTCGCCGGGCAGACGTACTACCTCCGCATCGGCGGCTTCAACACCGCCCAGGGCACCGTCGCCCTCAGCATCGCCGGCCCCAACGCGCTGGGCGCCTGCTGCGAACTCACCACCTGCTCCCTCAAGACCTCGTCGAGCTGCTCCGGCACCTTCTACGGCGTCGACTCTTCCTGCACCACCGGCCTCTGCGCGCTCTCCTACGACAACTGCGCCAACGCCCAGCCCCTCTCCGACGGCGTCCCGTTCCAGTCGACGACGATCGGAGCCAGCGACGACGGCGGCAACTCCTGCGGCACCTCCGACGCCTCCCCCGACCTCTGGTTCTCCTACACCCCCGCCGTCACCGGAAACGTCGTCTTCTCCACCTGCGTCGGCAGTGACTACGACACCGTCCTGAGCGTCCATACCGCCTGCCCCTCGGGCGCCAACGAGTTCCAGCTCGCGCCGACTTCTTCCTCGTGCAACGACGACACCACGGGCTGCGGCACCGGCCGTCAGTCGCGAGTCACCGTCGCTCTCACCGCGGGCACACGCTACCTCATCCGCGTCGCCGGCTGGCAGGGCGCGACCGGCAACTTCACCCTCCTGACCACCGGCGGCGGCGGCATCGCTCCCCCGTCCAACGACAACTGCATCGACCGCCCGGGCATCCCGCTCGGGTCGCTCAACGTCGACACCTCGGGCGCGACGACCGACGGTCCGTCGCACACCCTCTGCGACTCCCGCTCGCAGACGCTCATCACCAAGGACATCTGGTTCAACCATCCCTCCTCGGGCACCGGCACGCTCACCATCACCCTGTGCGCTTCCGCCGGCAGTTCGCTCGATCCCTACCTCGCCGTCTACAGCGGCTCGGGATGCGCCGACCTCGAAAACCGCCTCATGGCCTGCTCCGATCAGGCCGGTGCCTGCAGCGCTCCCAACAACGCTTCGGTGACCATCCCCGTCCAGGACACCGTCTCCTACACCATCCGCGTCGGCGGCTACAACAACACCGCCGGCCCCGGCGTCCTCACCCTCGCCTTCACGCCCACCGCGGGCGCCTGCTGCGTCGGAACCACCGAGTGCCACGTCGTCGCCAACGCCGCCAGCTGCATCGGCGGCTCCTACCAGGGCGACAACTCCGTCTGCGAAGGTGACGCGATGAACCCGATCACCTGCTGCCCCGCCAACTTCGATCACGTCGGCGGCGTGGGCGTGGCGGACCTCTTCGGGTTCCTCGACGCTTGGTTCGCCGAGTTCAACACCAGCGGACCCAACCTGGCGTCCGACTTTGATCACGACCAGTCCGCCACCGTCGCCGACCTCTTCGGCTTCCTCGACGCCTGGTTCCTCGGCTGCAACTAACACCCCTTCCGCTCTTTGCATCTCCAACCCCCGGGCCTCGTGCCCGGGGGTTTTTTCTTGCCCGCAAACCCCACCCGCACGTCCGCTGAGCCTTCCCGCTTCCGCCCCAGGCCGAACACGCACCGGCCCCGTGCGTAGAATCACGGGCTTCGGGCCGCCGCAATGGCCGCGGCACGCTCGACCCAACGATCCACAGGACCATCCCCATGGCGACCCACACCCACGACCACCCGCACGCCGCACCCACCGAGACCGGCATCATCCTCACCGAGGGCGCCGCGCGAGAGATCCGCAACATCATCCAGCAGCAGGAACTCGACGCCGACAAGGTCCGCCTGCGCGTGGGCGTCAAGGGCGGCGGCTGCTCCGGCTTCTCCTACCTCCTCGACCTGACCGAGAGCCAGAAGGACTCCGACGAGGTCTTCGAGCAGCACGGCATCAAGGTCATCGTCGACCCCAAGAGCCTCCTCTATCTCAACGGCACCACCGTCGATTTCAAGGACGAGATCATGGGCCGCGGCTTCGTCTTCCAGAACCCCAACGCGACCACGAGCTGCGGCTGCGGGTCGAGTTTCGCGGTCTAAGCCGTCCGTTCATCGCATTCCGTGCACCCTGCGTTCCTCGCCGATCCACGACCGGCGGAGGCCGATCCCACTGGGCCCTCAGAACGCTCAAACACGTACCAGCCCATGCTCACCAGCCGCAATTAAGGCGTGGGAGGACAAGCTACTTGCACAGGCTTTGGAAGAGGCAAGGGCGCGGAGACAGGCTCAGAAGGCACAAGTCGCTGAGGATTCCGCGCGGTTCGGAACCGATGAGATCGTGGGTAAAAAGATCAGTGGGAGCCACAAGTATGGAGGCCAGACGAAGGTGACGTGGACGCCGTTGGTGGGACTACTGGAACAGGCGCGCAAGGATGCGGCGAAGCGAATGCAACCGGAAGCCGACTTGCAAGCGCTGTTGAGTTCTTACTATGGCTCTTCGCAAGGCGGCCGGATCCGCATAGACATAGAGCGGAGCACCATTGGAGCAGCGAACTGGAAGTTCTTCACCGTTGTCTTGCAGGATAGCACCGGCGCGGAGGTATTCCGCAAGGAATTGGACAGCGATATCCCGGAATACTCTTCGGGCGATTGGTGGAACATCGAACTCGTGAACGTGGACGCTTATGTGCGGCCACCGTTCAACGTCTTTGTGATCGACCAACTGGAAGACGCTCCCTTCAACTTCCGAGTTGAAGCCCGGCGCAAGTAGCCGAGATCGGAAAGCTCTCCGACCGGCCCTCGGGTGCCCGATGATCCGGCCCCAACCCGCGCTCGGGTCCCCAATGAGCCGGCGCTTGGCTCAATACATGCGTCAGGGGTCTGCCGAGTGCCGGTCGGCAGGCAGGCGCCGGCGCAGTGGGCAGCGTCCACGGCCCGAACCTCACTTGGCCTTCAACGGCTTCCTGCTCGTGTGGTAGATGTTGTACACCACAACGGTAGGACCATCCAGTTCAAACACGATACGGTAAAGGAACTTGGCCACCGGGGCATGCCGGAAACCGTTCTCTCGGATGCGGTAATT